>CBFCYU010000021.1:0-15527 GCA_965602415.1 uncultured bacterium
TGCTGACGCTCGCGGCGTTGGCCCTGTTGCTGGCGGAGAGCATCAAGTGGTCACCGGAGGGCAAGCTCTAGACTAAGCAAGGATCAGACCGATTCCCTGAGAGCAATTGGCGGGGCAGGCTCGCGGAAACGACCCGGCGCAGTCGCAGGTCGTCTGGAGGTTGGGTCCTGACGCGCCGGTGTGATGAGAGGGGAATCGGGTTGACTGCCGGATCGTTTGGTCCGTATCGGTTGGCCGAACCAGATCGAATCTCGTACCCTTCGCGCTGAGGATACGAATATGAGACTTCCATTCCGCGCAGCGTCGTTTCTTCTCCTTCTTGCGTTTCTCGCTCTCGCATCCTTGGGGATTGCTGTTGCCCGAAGCTCGTTCTCCGGCGCCGACGAGATCGTCCTCTTCTCGGTTTTCATCATCCTCGCCGTGCTGGCTGAGGTTTACGCAACCCGCGTCCCGGCCTACGGGTGGGAAATCTCGAGCTCCGTCGCTATCTACCTAGCGGCGATCTTCATCCTCGGACCGTACCTTGCTGTGATCATGGTCTTCGTATCCTCACTTCTGTCGGAGCTGTTCCTGCGATGGAATGCTCAGCCGGGCTCGAGGAGGACGAGCCTTGTCCCGATTGTGTTCAACGTCAGCCAGTTGGTCGTCACAGTTTCCGCGGCCAGTTTGTTGCTCCTCTTGTTTGACCGTCCTGCGTTGCCCCTCGCCGTTCCCTTTGACTACGTGCTCGCGATCGCGAGCTTCCTGATCTACATGGTCCTCAACATCTCATTCGTAACCGGGATCGTGTCGCTCACGGAAGGAAAATCGTTCTTCCACTCGGCATTTGAGAGTGTCCGACAGTTCTTCGTTCAGTATGTTGTGCTCTGCGTGTCGGCGGTCCTCCTGTCCGTATTGCGGAGCCTCTCCGTCTGGCACGTCCTACTCGCCCTCTTCCCGCTGACGCTCGTTCACATATCGTTTCGGGGGTACGTCAAGCTCCAGACCGAGGCGAGAAAGACGTTCGAGCAAATCTCGCGACTGCTGGACGAGCGGGATCACTATACCGCCGTCCACTCGCAGCAGGTTGCCGAGTTGGCCGTGCAGATCGCGATGGAGATGGGACTCCCGCAGAACGAGATCGAAAGCATCGACGTTGCGGCCCGCGTTCATGACATCGGCAAGGTCGCGGTCCCCGATTCGATCCTCCTCAAGCCAGGCCCGCTGAGCGACGAGGAGTGGGCGATCATGAAGCGGCACCCGGTGATCAGCGCGGAGCTAATCGAGGGCCTGGAGATTTACGGCGCCGTCGTCGACACAGTCCGCCACGAGCACGAGCGCTGGGACGGAAGCGGGTACCCCGACGGCCTGAGGGGCGAGGAGATCCCTCTGATGGCCCGCATCATCGCGGCGGCGGACATCCACAACGCCCTTACGACCGACCGGCCGTACCGGAAGGCATTCAGCGCGGAACGGACGATCGGGATCATCGACGAGATGAGCGGAACCGACCTCGATCCCGATGTTGCAGACGCCCTCCTGCGGGTACTCGGGGTTCCGGCGGCCGAGGCACCGGCGTTGGCCAAGATCCCAGCAGCGGCCTCGGAAGCTTAGGGGCACCGAGATGCTCTATCTGATCGCCATCTTGATTGGACTGGTGATCGGACTCGTTCGCGGCGGACGGCCCTCCCATCTAGCGCAGCTTCGCCTCCGATGGCTGTGGCTCGTCTTCCTCGCCTTGGTGATACAGCTCCTCATCTTCCCGCTCTTCTCCGAGTCGGCCCTCCTCCCGTATGGCACAGCCCCACTGCACCTCCTCTCGTACGCGATCCTGATGGTCTGGCTGGCGATGAATCTTCGCGTCCTCCCGATGGGAGTCCTCCTCCTCGGGGCGACGTGCAATCTGATCACGATCGCGTCGAACGGTGGGTACATGCCGGCCTCGGTCACCGCCCTCCAACGGGCCGGGCTGGGCCACGCGGCCGATCGGCTTCTCCAAGGGAACGTCGTTGCCAACGTGATCCTGATGGCCCCGTCGACGCGTGTCAACACCCTGGCGGACTGGCTCTACGTGCCGGGTTGGATCCCCTTTGCCACGGTGTTTAGCATCGGAGACGTGCTGATCATGGTGGGGCTCGTCTGGCTGATCGCAAGGGGGATGAAGGCGAATGGCTGAAGGTCTGAAAGGTCTCCTGGAACCGCAGTCCGTCGCGGTCGTCGGGGCGAGCCCGAAAGCGGGATCGGTGGCGGGGACGATCCTCAGAAACCTCCGCAATTGCGGCTACCACGGAAGCCTCTATCCGGTCAATCCGAAGTACGCCGAGGTGCTCGGCATTCCTTGCGTTCCGACGGTCGATGCCCTGCCGCCGGACGTCGATCTGGCGATTCTCGCGATCAACCGGAGTATCGTCCTGCGCGCAGTCGAGGAGTGCGCGCGGAAGGGAATCACCAATCTCGTCATCATCACGGCCGGGTTCAAGGAGAGCGGCGAAGAAGGGGCGAAGCTCGAGGAGAAGCTCCGCGCCCTGATCGAGCGCTACGAACTGAACGTGGTCGGGCCCAACTGCATGGGAATCATCAACAGCTCCGAACGCATGAGGCTGAATGCCTCGTTCTCCCGGTGGTTCCCTCCTGGAGGGGAGATCGCGTTCGTCTCGCAGAGCGGCTCTTTGGGGGAAACGCTCCTCGAATGCTTCGAGGACGCGGGACTCGGTGTCTCGCGATTCGTCAATCTCGGGAATCGAGCCGGACTGACCGAGAACGACTTCCTTGCCCACCTCGCCGAAGACGACCAGTGCGGCGCGATCTTCCTCTACCTCGAGAGCTTCGCGGACCCCCGCGAGTTCCGCCAGCTGGTCGCCCGGATCGGTAAGACGAAGCCGGTGGTCGTTCTCAAGGCTGGGCGGACCGAAGCGGGGGCGGCGGCCGTCGTCTCGCACACGGGGTCACTGGCGAGTCCGGACGCGATCGTCGACGCGTTTCTCCGTCAGTGCGGCGTGCTACGCGTGACGACAATCGAGGAGACGTTGACCTCCCTCCGCGCACTCGAACGGGGTGTCCTCCCCGCCGGAGACCGAATCGCGATTCTGACCAACGCCGGCGGAGCGGGGATCATCGCAGCCGACGCGTGCGTTCGCGACGGATTGCAGGTCCCGCCCCTGTCCCATCGGCTACGCGATGGATTCGCCAAGTTCCTCCCACCCGAGGCCGGACTCGGCAATCCGGTCGACATGATCGCGACGGCGAGCAGTGACCAATACGAGAAGGGTTTGGAGCTACTGCTTGAAGAGGCGGACGCGGCGATCGTCATCTTCCGGCCACCGCTTGTCTTTCACGAGCCGGTCGAAGCGGTAAGTTCCGGGATCCTCCGGGTCGCCGCGAGGTGGCCGGACAAGCCGATCTTCGTTTGCACCCTGAGCCACAGCGAAACCGTAGAGCCCTTCATCACGCCGCTCCGAGGTGTCGGGATTCCGACCTACGCGATGCCCGAGACGGCCGTCGCCGCCCTGTCGATTCTCTGTCGCGTCAGGGATCTTCGACGCCGCGATGCTTCACCGGTTGTTGAGACTGCGTCCAGCCGCGACGCGGCTTGCGAGGTCCTCGAGCGGGTTCGGCGGGAGGGGCGGACCGGGCTGTTCTTTGATGAGGGCGCCGAGTTCTTCGCCGCCTACGGGATCGCGGTCTGTCCGTACGCGCATCTGGAGAGCGGCGAAGAGGGCGCACGACTCTTGGCGGAGGTTGGTGCTCCTTTGGTGTTGAAGGTCGACGCGCCCGACCTCGCACACCGGTTCGAGCAGAACGCAGTCATCACCGGCATCGAGAACGAACGTGGGCTGCTCGAGGCCATTGGACAACTTCAGGCTGTGATCGCATCGCTCGATTTGAACGGGGCGCGCCTTCTCGTGCAGAAGATGGTCTCCGGGCGGGAGCTGATCTTCGGCCTCGAACAGGAC
The DNA here is from genome assembly GCA_965602415.1 of uncultured bacterium. GTDB lineage: Bacteria > Bipolaricaulota > Bipolaricaulia > UBA7950 > UBA9294 > JANQEA01. The sequence goes on from CBFCYU010000021.1 coordinate 3,933, forward strand.
CCCGCCTTCGGGCCGGCAGTGATGTTCGGAATCGGCGGAACGTGGGTCGAAGCGTTGAAGGACGTGTCGTTCGGCGTGGCGCCAATCTCGGAGATTCAGGCCGAGCGGATGGTCCGCTCGATCCGCGCCTTCCCGCTGCTCGAGGCGTTCCGGGGACAGTCGGCCGTCGCCCTGCCTCCCCTCGTTCGGATCATCACCGCCTTGGGACAGATGGGCATCGACTTCCCCCAGATTGCCGAGATCGATCTGAATCCGGTGATTGCGGGCGAACGGGGTGCCGTCGCGGTCGATCTCCTGATCCGACTGAGCGAGGAGTGAACGGCGACCCTACGGGTAGAGTCGGTTGATCTGCCGCGCGAACGGGATGACCTCGCGGATGTGCGCGACGCCGGTGATCCACGCGATCACCCGCGCCAATCCCATCCCGAAGCCCGAGTGCGGGACCGAGCCGTAGCGCCGCAGATCGACGTACCACTGGTACCGTTCAATCGGAAGCCCGAACTCGTTGAGCTGAGAAACCAGCTCCTCTTCGGTGTCTACGCGTTGGCTGCCGCCGATGATCTCGCCGTACCCCTCCGGTGCGATCAGATCTGCGGCGAGGACCCGCTCGGGATCAAGGGGGTCGCGCTTCATGTAGAACGGCTTCATCCGTACCGGGAACCGCTCGATGAAGACCGGCCCGCCGAAATGCTCGCCGAGCGACGCCTCCTCCGGCGCGCCGAAGTCACTCCCAAAGGACACGTCATGCCCCTTCTCCTGGAGGATCGTCACGGCCTCGGCGTAGTCGACGCGCGCGAATGGCTCGCGGACCTCCTTGAGGAGAAGATCGATATTGCGCTCGAGTTGCTCGAGTTCCGGCTTCCGCTCATCGACGACCGACTCGACGATGAACCGAACCAGGTCCTCCTGCAGCGCGAGGTTCTCTTCGTGGTCGACGTAGGCCATCTCCGCCTCAGCGATCCAGAACTCGGTCACGTGCTTCCGCGTCTTTGACTTCTCGGCCCTGAACGCGGGTCCGATCCAGTAGACTTTCCCCAGGGCCATTGCGGTCGCTTCGAGGTAGAGCTGCCCGCTCTGGCTGAGGTAGGCCTTGTCGTCGAAGTAGTCAAGCTCGAACAACGTTGTCGTTCCTTCGACAGACGCACCGGTCAGGATCGGCGCCTCGGTGGCAACAAAACCGCGTTGGTGGAAGAACTCGCGAAACGCCCGGAACGTCGCGTCACGGATCCGTAGGACGGGAACCTGCCGCCCAGTGCGGATCCACAAGTGGCGGTGATCCATCAGGAAACCGGGTGTGTGCCCGGTCAGCTCGATCGGGAACGGCTCCGTCGGCTCATGGACGACCTGCAAGCCAGTGAGCTGAAGCTCGCAGCCCGTTGGCGCCCGCTTGTCCTCTCGCAAAGTCCCAGAGGCGATCAGCGACGTCTCGCGGGGGAGGCGATCAGCGACGGCGAACAGCTCCGCGGAGTCTGATTCCGACAGGATCGCCTGAATCACACCGGTCCCGTCGCGGACCTGCAGGAAGAGGATCTTCCCGCTCGAGCGTTTGTTGTAGAGCCAGCCCTGGAACGTGACGTCCTCTCCCAGGTGGGCCTTCGCATCGGAAATCATGATCGTCGCCATCGCGCATCCTCCGCCGGGTGATTGGTGACAAGAGGGTAGGGCGAGTCGCCGCCCAGCGCAAGGCTAGCCCACGGTTTCAGAGATCTCCGGTGCCTCCTTGATGACCCGGTGCTTCCAGTTGCCGGTAAGGAAGAAGGCGAACGAGACGCCGGCCGTCGCGAGATTCGACGCGAGCATCGCCCACCAGACACCGCTTGCGCCCATGCCGACGGCGAATCCGAGCACGTAAACGAGCGGGACGCGAAGGGCCCAGAGGCGGAACAGCCCGAAGAACATCGAATAGAACGTGTGCCCGGCCCCCTGGTAGGCCCCCACGATCACCTGGATGATCCCCATGAACGGGAATGCAAGCGCAACGAGGAGGAACATCTCGTTTCCGACCGCAAGGACCTCCGGATCGGACAGGAAGAAGCCGATCAGGTGCTGCCTGAATAGGAGGACGACGACCGACGCCGCGACGAGAATCGCGCTCGCGATGCCGATCCCGGCCCAGACGGAGCGGTTCGCTCGGTCCGGTCTCTCGGCCCCGAGGTTCTGACCGACCATCGTCGCGGTGGCCTGACCAAGCCCCATCGCGGGCATCAACACGATCGAAATGAACGCGTTGCCGATCCCGAATGCGCTCAGGACGACGGTTCCGATCCGGGCCAACGCACCGTTCATGATGCTGAATCCGAGAGCCGTTCCCGTTTGCCCGATCGAGGCGAGCCCGCCAATCGACACGATCCGCCGGATCAGTCCCCAACGCGGTCTTAGGTAATGAAGCCGGAGGTGGATCCTAAGGCGACCGGAGAAGAGCCACAAGACACCGACGAGGGCAAGGAGCCCGCGCGACAGGACGGTCGCCACCGCGGCCCCGGCCACGCCCCACTCGGGGAAGGGGCCCCAGCCGAAGATAAGGAACGGGTCGAGAACGAGGTTGAGGCCGACCGACGCGGCCATCAGGATCATCGGGGTCACCGTGTCGCCGACGCCGTTGAGAAGCGCGGTAACGACGAACGTCCCGAACATCAGTGGAATGCCGGCGTAGATGATCTCCAGGTAGCTCGCCGCCGCAGTGACCAGGTCGCTCTCGGCCCCCATCAGCGTCAGGATCGGCCGGGCGGCGAAGAAGCCGACCAGCGCGAGCAGGATCGCGAGAACGCTGGTGAAACCGACCACCTGCCCGGCGGCGAGGTTCGCATCCTCGGGGCGCCGGGCCCCGGTGTACTGAGCGACGAGCGCTGTTCCAGCGATGGTGATGCCGCTGCCGATCGAGAGGACGAGGAAGACAAGCGGCCAGGAGAGGGCCAGCGCGGCGATCTCGACCTTCCCGAGCCGGGCGAGCCAGAACCGATCGACGAAGTTGTACAGCGTCTGGAAGAGGTTGGATAGCATCACCGGCCACGCCAGCCGAAGAAGCGAGCCGGTGATCGGGCCGTCTGTCAGTGGACGGATGCTCGGTTGACGAAGCCTGCGAAGCATGGCGCGTATTGTAGCCAACGCAAGCAGGATATCCGACCGAGAGAGGACTCCGTGGCTGTTGACGTTTGGCAACAACGGAGATAGACTCCGCCTCATGCGCAAGACACGATTCGGGGACCTCTTGCACGCAGCGAGACAGAGAAAGGGCTACAGCCTCCGCGATCTCGCGGAGCGGACGGGGATGAACTACAGCCGACTGTCGCGAATCGAGCATGGAACCCGCCCAGCGCCCGGGCTGCCCGAGATTCGCCTGCTGGCCGATTCACTCGACGTCGACATGTCGGATCTCCTCGTTTCGTCGGGAACACCGCGAGAGGTGATGGAACACCTGCTCTGGTCGGAGCGGCTTCAGGCCGGCAGACCAAGAGACCGACGGACAGCGCTTCCCGAGTGGTCTCTTCTCCTCGAGAAGAACACCTATCGCGTGCGTATCGTGCGACGAGACGGCGCGCTGTGTACCGTGGCGTTTGGGAACGCGAAGCTCGACGTGCTCCACTTCGACCGCTCAAGAGAGATCAGCGTCTCGATCCCGCCGGAGGCGGTCCTCGTCTTCCGGGATCGTCCGGATCCGGAGTCGTGCGCCGCCGAGAACGTCCTCCCGGTTCGCCTGAAGAAACTCCGTCGTTTCGGGCAAGTGACGAACCTCGTCCTGGCCGGGGACGGCTTCGAGTTGAACGCCCTTCACACGGACCGGAGCGTCAATCGACTGGGACTCACGGAGGGAGACCCGGCCTTTGCGGCGATCCACGTGACCGCCATTCGCACCTGATCACACCAAGGAGGCATAATGCAGAAGCTCCTAGGAGTCCTTGCCGTCCTGGCAGCGATGATCTGTTTGTACGGATTCTCGGGTCGGGCGCAGGATGAGACGATCGTCTACTTCGTCCGAGACGGCGAGACCGTGCCCGTGCATCTCACCGACTACGCCGAGGTCTCAGGAACCGTGGTGTACCAAGGACCCGCGCTGGACGATGGCGGGGAGAACTGGAAGGATGAGCACACTTACGCCGGCGTGCCGATCCTCTCGATCGTCGAGGGGCTCGGGGGCCTGGCCGACGGAGAGACGCTCGGCGTCGTCGCGGTCGACGGGTGGTACAAAATCCTTCCGGCTGCGGTGGCCCGCGAAGAGACGGCGGCAGGGACACCAATCTTGGCGCTGAGGCTGGACGGAGAGAGAGACGAGACGTGGGGCGACGCACCGATGCTCGTCTTCCTCCCAGAGGACGAGCGGTTCTCCAACGACGACATGCTCGGCGCATTCGGTCCGAACCTGGCCCACTACTTCGGAGACAGCCCCTCGACGACCGGGATGATGGTAAAGGGCGTCACCTACCTCGTCGTGAACTACGACGGCGAGCCGCTCCCGTTCCCGACACCGGAGACCGCCGAGAAAACGACCGCACCGGAGGGCGTCCTCCTCACGCTCGTCAAGGGAGAGACGACACTCGAACTCACCCTGTCCGATCTAGAAACGCTCGACGTCATGACCGGTTCGGGGACGTTCACCAACTCGGCCGGTGTCGACTACACCGCGACCTACACGGGGGTTCCACTGATGACTTTCGTTGGCAACGTGCCTTCGGATTCGACCTTCCGCGTGACGGCGACCGATGGATACTCGATGAACTACGCGGTAGAGATGGTCGCCGATACGAGCGAGGGTGTGTGGGTCGTCGCGTTCATGGAGAACGGTGAGTACATGCCGTACGATCCGGGCCCGCTGAGGATCGTCCGGATCGGGGAAGACGACCCCCACTTCACCAGCTCGCTGTCCGCGAGGATGGTGGCGAGGATCGAAGTCCTCGGAGCCTACGAAGAGTACAGCCTCCTCCTAACGGGAGTCGTCAAGCGGCTGCTCTCCCGGGCCGAACTCGAAGCCGGGATTGGGTGCCCGTGCCACACCGCGACCGTGTTCTCGACAAGCGAAGGCGAGACGCACACCTACACCGGCCTCCCGCTCTGGCGCCTGATCGCCTACGTCGATGACGATCTGTTCCCGGCGGAGGACCTCGGCATCTACTACCACGACGGCGACTTCAACGACACGCTGGCGATGGCGGGCTACACGGTTACTCTGGTGGCATCGGACGGGTACACGCAGACGGTGACCTCCGATCTTATCGCGCGGGACAATCGGTTCCTCGTTGCGTTCAAGTCGGACGGTGTGTTCCTCGATCCGGCCGCCGACGGCTACATGCGATTCGTTTTCGACGACGCCGTCGAGCTCCCGGACGGATCGCGACTGAAGACCGTCAAGTTCCTCATCGAGATCCGAATCGAGCTCTGAGACGAGCATGAGCGACGGAGAGGGCAGCGAGGGACGGCCGGGCTTCGAGCTGCGCGACCTGGTCCTCGTTGCCCTCCTCGCCGCGGCGGGCGGTGTCCTCTCGACCTACATCGGGTACCTCGGGAACCTGATCAACCGTCTGTTTGGGGTCCCGTTCGGAGCGGGGCAGCTGATCGCCGGCCTGCACGTCGTCTGGTCTCTCCTCGCGCGGCTTCTGATTGGACGGTTCGGTTCGGGGACCCTCACCGGAGTCCTCAAGGGGGCGGTCGAGTTCCTCTCCGGCGGGACGCACGGGGTCGTCGTCCTGCTCGTCTCTCTCATCGAGGGGCTGTTGGTCGACGTGGGAATGGGGGTCCTCCGGCGACGCTCGCTCGCGCTGACGATGATCACCGGCGCCGTCACGTCGGCGTCGAACGTCTTCGTCTTCCAAGCGATCTACTTCTCCGGGGTGTCGGTTCACTTCATCCTCGCCATGGCCGGCCTGTCGTTCGTCTCAGGGGCCCTCTTCGGGGGCTATCTCGCGTGGGACGTGGAGCGGCTGTTGGTCGCGTCGCGCATCGTGCGGCGCGTGGTCCATGCCGGAGCGGCAAAGGCGACGAGTTGGCGGCGCCACATCGCGACGCTCGTCGTGATCCTCGGCCTCCTCGGAGGCGGCGTGTACTACTACCTGAACATCTACGCTCCGTTCTCCGCCCCGGACGAGGCGCATGTCGAGGGGGCGGTCGACGCGCCGTTCACCTTCCGGTACAGCGAGTGGGAAGGGGAGGAGAGAACCGTCTGCTCCGAGCTGCGCGGCAGCGTGACGTACGTCCCGGCGCAGGACTATCTCGGGGTGCCGCTGGTGGGCGTCCTCGAGGCAGCGCGACCGCGGGAAGGCGCCACGGCCATTCGGGTAGTCTCCGACGACGGTTACGAGGCGGCGCTCGAGTGGGAGGCCATTCGATCGAATCCGGACGTCCTTCTGGCTCTGGACGACGGGCGCCTGCGCTTGGTTGCGCCGGGGTACGACGGAGCGTACTGGGTCAGGCGGGTGACGCGGCTTGTCGTCGAATAACGCGGTGGGGATCGACATTCGGGGGCTTCGGATCCACTATCCGGATCGCGACCGACCGGCGATTGACGGGCTGACGGAGTCGATCGCCGACGGTGAGACGGTCGTGATCACCGGACCGTCCGGATGCGGCAAATCAACCCTCTGCCGAGCGATCGCCGGGTTCATCCCCGAGATGATCCCCGCCCGAGTCGACGGACAGATCGCCATCGACGGGAACCCGGTGTGGAAGACGGACTCGGCGCGGATCGCGCAGCGGGTCGGCTACATCCAGCAGGATCCGGACGCACAGATCTGCACTCTTCACGTCGAACGGGAAGTGGCCTTCGGACCGGAGAACCTTTGCCTCCCCAACGAGGTGGTAAACGCCCGGATCGACGAGTGTCTGGCGGCGGTCGGAATCGACCACCTCCGCCATCGCGAGACGACCGACCTGTCGGGCGGCGAGAAGCAGCGATTGGCGATCGCGTCGATCCTCGCGATGCGTCCGAAGATCCTCCTCCTTGACGAACCGACAGCGAACCTCGACCCGGACGGAGCGTACAAGCTGTTCGACCTCCTCTCACGGTTGAGGGAGGAGCGCGGGATGACCGTGGTCTTCGTCGAGCACCGGATCCGCCCGCTCCTGGCGATGCAGCCCCGCGTTCTGATCCTCGATCGTGGGAGGCTCGTCCGACGGCACCCGCGGGAACGGATCGATCCGCGGGAGATGGGCCTACGGAGCGGCGGTGAGCAGTTGCGAACGACGGCACCGACGGCGGATCGACTGCTGTCGATCGAAGGGCTCACGTTCGGGTACGACACCCCCCTCTTCCGCGACCTGACGCTCGACCTTCATCGTGGAGAGATTCTCGGAGTGATCGGTCCGAACGGAGGCGGGAAGACGACGCTCCTCCGACTGATCGCCGGCCTGGCGAAGGCTGATGCCGGACGGATCGAGGTGCCGAATGGTGTCGGAACGGGGTTCGTCTTCCAGCATCCGCACCACCAGATCTTCGAGCGGACGGTGACCCGCGAGTTGCTGATCGACAGAGCCGAGCGACGGCCGGGCGAGTTCGATTGCCGGCTCGCTGAGGGACGGTTGGATGGACTCGGTGGGGTGCCGCCCCTCTCGCTCAGCCTCGGCGAGCAGCGGCGGCTGACCCTGCTGACGGCCCTTCTGAGAAGGCCGGATCTCCTCCTTCTCGACGAACCGTTCATCGGGCAGGATCGCCGAAACGTCGATTGGATCGTCTCGCAGATCCGTGCTCACTGCGCGCGCGGAGGCGGTGCCATCCTCGTCTCGCACGACGTTCCCCTCATCGAAGCGCTGGCGGATCGGATTCTCTATCTCGATGAGAATCCGCGGTCCGGTCCGCCGTCGGAGATCTTCGCGAAGCTTCGCTCCGAAGGTCGAACCGCCTTCCTACCGGATTTCTGGGGGACCGCCGAATGACCGAGCGGCCGACGGTGGCGCACGCTGGGCTCCGTTCCGCGACCCCAGCGGCGAACCTCGTCCTGCTGATCGGCCTGGTCGGCATTGTGCTTGGTTCACCGAGTGTGGTCGTTCGGTTGGGGGCCCTCGGGTTCGTTCTGCTTCTTGCCGGCTGGTCGGGCGTGCCAGTCGGGACGTTTCTTCGAAGCCTCCGGTTCGTGATTGTCTTCGCTGTTGTCCTGTTCATCGCGCAGGCGCTGTCGGTCCCTGAAGGTGTCCCCCTGATCGAGCGATTCATCCGGGTCACCGACACCGGCGTTCTCTCAGGAGCCGGGATGGCCCTGCGGTTCCTCGTCATCCTCTCTTCGAGCTTCCTGTTTGTTCACGTCACCGACCCCGACCGACTGGCCGGCATGTTGATCCGCTGGGGCATCCCGTACCGGTACGGCTACCTGCTGATCCTTTCGCTTCGCTTCGTGCCGTTCTTTCAACGCGAACTGAGGGTCGTCCGTGAGGCGCAGAGGGTTCGAGGGCTGCGCCCCTCGGTCCGCAACTTGCGGGGGATTCGCCGCGCGGTTCGATACACCTTTGTCCCGGTCCTCGTCTCCGGGCTAATGCGCGTCGACAGCATCGCCCTCTCGATGAAGGGGCGTTGCTTCGGACTGCATCGACGCCGGACCACTCCGTGTCCGGAGCGGTTCAGAGGGGCCGACGGGATCGCATGGGTCTGCGTCGGACTGCTCGTAGCGTTGGCGGTCTTGGCCGCAAGAAGGGGATGGACATGAGGCGCGGGATCCGGTCAGCGTACCTGATCGGCTTCCTCGCGTTGATCCTCGCCGTCGTGATGCCGATCGTGGTTCGGTGGACGGTCGCGCCGAGCGGCCCGGGGATCGAGATCGTCGACGTGATCGGGCAAGAGCGGACGGTCACCCTGCGGGAGATCCAACGCCTTCCGAGGCTCTGCCTTCGGGGCTCGTACGAGAACCAGTTCGGCAATTGGCGGGATGCCGGGGAGTACTGCGGCGTCCTCCTCGCCGAGCTGATCGGCGCGGAGGCACGCTACGCGGCCGTGAGCGTCGTCGCGCAGGACGGATACCGGGTCGAAATCGAACGGGAGCGGGTCGAGGATCCGGACTACCCGATGGTCCTCGCGTTCTCGTTCGACGGCCAAGTTGTCCCGGATTGGACCGACGGATATCGCATCGCCGTCCTCCCTATGGACGGTGGGGTGAGCAACGCTGAGTACGACGTCGAGTCAGCCGGCAGCTACTGGGTGAAGAACGTCGTCCGGATCGTCGTGAACCCGTAGGTGCAGCGCGCAACCGGTCGCGTCTCGGCTGGAGAACACTGCGAGGTGCGCGCAACGCACCTCGCCCGTCATGGATGGGCCCCGCGCAGCGGTGCACATCGCGCAGGCTACCAGAAGACACGGAGCGTGACGGCGAAGGACCATCCCGTCCCGTTCGTCGGATAGTCCGCGTCGAACGTGACGCCGAACCCGTTGAACAGCCGAAGATCGAATGACGCGGTGAGCAAACCGACCCCGAACAGGCTGCTTGGCGGGGGAGGCGTTCCGCCGAAGTAGGTTCCGATCTCGAATGACCCGACGTCATCGCAGCACGAAGGAAGAGGCCCGCTGATTCTGAAGACCTCCCAGTACTCCGCCTTTCCGGTCACGGAGCTGTTCTTCTCTTCGCTGAGAGATTCGGCAAACGTGAACGTGACACCATTGCCCAGGGTGCACTCGCCGACGAGGCCGTAGATCAGCATGGCGTTCACCTCGATCGGAGAACTGGAGACGGAAATCTCTCCGAGGAGCTCGATGTCGATGCAGATCGGCCAGCCGGGCACGAATCGGAGGGTCGGGGAGAAAGTCTTCTCGTCGACGGTGAACGAGATCGATGCGTCCAGGAGTCCCTCGATCCCGAGGACGCTTTCGAACAGCGACAGACCGGTCATGGCCACGGAGAGGGAATTGAATCCGGTGTCGTTCACCTGAACGCACGCCTGCAGATTGGCGTCGCAGAGCGTCCAGAGCCAGTTCGCGCACAGGCTTGCCTCCCAGAAGCAGAGGGGGCAAATCCCCGTCTTGAACGTTCCCTGGAGTGAAAGCCCGTCGACCGTCCCCGAGAGCGTCAGAAGGTTGTACGACGACGTCTGCGAGGACGCGATGTACAGGACGTCGGAAACCGCTAGGTCGAGCAGGTTGAACGAAGCTCCCGATTGCCACGAGACGAACGACAGGGTCGACGGGTTGAACACGAGGGACGAGTTGAGCGTGACGTTACCCAACGGACCGGCCGCGTAGACAGTCAGCGTATCGAACTGCGAGTCGGTGAACTTCGCGTCCGCCGAGGCAAGCCAATCTCCGATGCTGAGGACGGAATTGAGCGCGATGCTCTTCACCGTGAGGGAGGACGTCTGCGTGATCTCGATCGTCGTTTCGAAGAACCCGGCAAACGAGATTTCCCCGTCCTGCGCCGCTGAGAGCTGGCACAAGGCGCACAATGCACATAGCGCCGCGACCACCGCGTAGTGGTGTGTCTTTCGTTTCATAGGCCGTCGATGAGATTCTCGGGCCCAGCTTCAAATCGACGGTGGAAGCGCTGCTCGACGCGGCAAGACGTTGGTCCGTGATGCAGATCACACTGCGATCGCAGTCCGTGAGAGATCCTCGCCCTACGGGACGTCGAGGAGCGGACCGCGCAGGTGGGCGAAGACCGGAGCGAGGTCGAAGCAGGCGGTTCGGGTATGCCAGAGCCACGCGCCGCGAGGTTCGACGAGTTGGACGTGAGCCGCGAGGACATCCCGATCGACGTGCATCGTCGCCGCGCGAAGCGCCGCGGTTCCCTCTCCGGGAACCGATCGGACGATCTCGGAGAGGAGGGTCAGCCGGATTGCCAGCTCGCGCGGGGTGAACGTCCAATCCGGTCGAGGCCGGAGTGCCGATGAGGCGCCGGACGATCCGTCACCGTAGTGCGCGCGCTTGTAGACCTGCCATCCGTCGAGGAACGCACTTCGGGCGGCCGTGTCGTCCAGTGACCGAGACGCGATGAGCAGAACGGTCAACCGGGCCGCTTCGTCGGTTGGACGGGCGATCCTTCCCCGTTCGATGGCGACCCGGGAGAGCGCTTCGAGAAGCGCCGCTGCCTCATCGCGCCTGCGAGGAACGATCTCGGTGCTCGCATCGAGTGCCCGGGCGACGATGGCCGCGTCGGCCCAGTCGGCAGGGCCGGAGTCAACTTCATCGTTCAGGTTGTCGAAGAGGATGGGCCGTTCATCGTCCCAATGACGCGCCAGCTGATCGAAGACGCCGGACACGATCTGTTGGGCGAGAAGCTTCGTCCGGCGGTCGAGTGTCTCTGCGTCGGCCACGTGGAGCAGACCGAGCAAGAGAGACGCCTGATCGTAGGCGGTGCTCCGAGGATCGCTTACGCTGTAGGCCGCATCATCTCCGGTCGGTGTGAACCGCATTCCGTGGGGCAAATAGACGTTCTCGGACGTAAGGAGCTGCTGCGACAGCCATTCGATCTGGTTGTCGACCGTGAACGCCGTGAGCCTCCGCAGGTACGTGCCGAGAGCCGACTCGTCGCCCCCGCAGCCATCCAGGAACGCGACCTCCTCGACCAACGTCCAACCGAGGGCCGCGGGCGTGATCAGATCGCCCCGATCGATGAAGCCGGATTCGCACGCAAGGACGGGCATCCCGGCCTCGTAGGGCAGAAGAATCGGCGCCGTGATACTTGGAGCGCGAGG
>CBFCYU010000022.1:0-14752 GCA_965602415.1 uncultured bacterium
GCAGTAGACGCCTGACGATTAGCGGATGGGCACGTCGTTCTCGCTCTACGGCAGCGGGGGCATTCCGCCGGGCTTGCGCATCGCTTCGCCGTGGAGGGATGGGAGCCACCAGCTGGACAGGTGCGCGACGGCCAACATCCCCAGGCTGACGGAGAAGAGGAAGACGTACGACGTCTGTTGCAGGACCCATCCGCCGATCGCGGGCCAGACAACGACTAACCCGCTGAGCGTGTTGAACAGGCCGATGTAGGTGCTCCGTTTCCCGGGAGGAGCGAGATCGACGTTCAAGTTTGCGAAGCCAATGAAGTTGGCGTTCATCGAGACGCCGATCGAGGCGAAGACGATCGCATACAACGCTCCCCACAAGCCGGACGGAGTCGTGAAGAAGAAGAGAAGTGCCACCAACGGCGACGTGAGACTGGCGGCCGTCGCAATCTGGATCACACGGTGATTCCCGTACCGCTCGCTGACCCATCCGAACAGGATGCCCGAGAGGATTCCGCCGACCGTCTGCACCGCAGCGAACACGCCGATCATCTCGCCGGGGAGGCCGAGTTGGTTGATGCCGAACAGCACGTAGAAGCCGAGGGCAAAGCCGTTGAATCCCGCAAGGAGGCGCACGATCAGTAGACGACGCATCCTTTCGTCCGTCCGAAGGATCGAAAGCACCTCCCGGAAGTACTCTGGCCACGGGGTTCGCGCTGCCGTACTCGGCTCCTCCGGCTCGACGACCAACATCCAGGATCCAAGCGAGAGCATGAAGAAGGTCCCCGCGATGGCGAGGCTGATCGTGTAGTTGGCGGGAAAGGCAGGCCCCGAATCGCCGAAGAGAAAGGAAATGAGCACGCCCCCGACAACGGCGATAATTCCGCGCAGGACCGTGCTCGCTCCCAGGATGCGCCCGCGTCGCTGTGGGGGAACCGCCTTGGCAAGCACGTCCCACCAGACGAGCGTGTCGACGGCGAGGCCGGTGTACATCATCGTGTGCAGGAAGAAGAAGACCATCAGGGCGAGGGTCGGGTGCCGCCAGATGCCGAGCCATAGCGCCAGTGCGAAGACAAGGTAGACGGGCCGGACGACCAGCCCGACGCGGGTGAGGTACGGCTTCTTCCTTGGCTTGTGGCCGATCCAGTTAGCGAAGAGCAACTGCGGCAGCCGCCACGCGCCCTCGGTGAGGCTGATGATCAGACCGACGAGCACGGCGCTGCCGGTCAGTTGACTGACGAAGCCGGGTAGGATCGTGGTCGTGCTGGCGAACAAGAGGCCCAGGCCGAAAAGGGTCCCCTCTCCGATGAACGCGCCCGCATTGCGCCGAAAGCGCGCCTGCCGGGATGGGTCGATCTGATGCGAGTTCCCGGTCACGGCCCTCCCTCGGAATCGATGTGATTCCGAAGGATACGCAACCGGAAGAGCCCTGAACAGACAGAGCGCCAGACGACGGTGATTGCCCCAAATGCCACTGTGCTGATCGTTGCGAAGCTGTGAGCGATCGAGTGGGTCGCACGCGTCAACCAGGTCGCCGATCGGATGCGCGGGCGGTATCGCGAAGTCGGGCTCAACGTCGGCGACAGCCGGACGCCGATCATCCCGATCGTCGTCCGAGACAGCCTCAAGGCGATACAGGTCTGGAGATCGTTGTTCGACGCCGGTGTCTACGTCAACGTCGCCATTCCGCTGGCCGTCCCTGCGGGCCAGGCGATCCTTCGTACGAGCTACATGGCGACCCACACCAACGATCAGATGGATCGCGTCCTCGACGCGTTCACGGAAGTGGAACGTGCTCATCAGTTGCTCTAGGTTCGATGCCGGCATGGCCCATGACGCTTGCGGAAGACCGCCGCACCGGAGGGGTTGAAGGGGCGCTCGAAGCAGTGTTGGCGTTCGGCCGGACCGACGGTATGCTGAAGTGCCGCACAGGTGAGATGCCAGTGCGCGGGAGACGAGAACATGGAGTCGCGGATCGCAACTCCAAGGCGTTCTGTCCGGAAGAGGTTGACGTCCCTTGCGCTTTGCGTGGGCCTTTTGGCTATCCTCCTGGTGGGGCTCGGCGTTACATTGCACCCTCCCGATCAACGTGAGTCCGTCCTCGCGGCCGAAGGGTCGGCAACGCAAGCGCCGGCCTCCGCCGTGGAGTGGGAACGGCCGCGCTTCGACGAGCGCGAAGATGAGCGCCAGCGGATGGTTCTGACTCAGATCATCGCTCGCGGGGTGAGCGACCCGGCAGTCGTTGCGGCGATGGAACACGTGCCGCGCCACCGATTCGTGCCCGAGCACTACCTGAGAGACGCATACGAAGACACTCCGCTTCCGATTGGCCATGGGCAGACGATCTCTCAGCCGTACATCGTCGCCTTCATGACGGAGCTTCTCGACGTGCAGCCGGGTGACCGTGTCCTCGAGATCGGCACGGGAAGCGGGTACCAGGCTGCGATCCTCTCCGAGCTGACCCCCAACGTGTTCACGATCGAGATCCTCGACGCGCTGGGCGCCGAGGCCGGGGAGCGCCTGGCTTCGCTTGGCTATAGCACAGTCGCAACGAAGGTCGACGACGGGTACTACGGGTGGGAGGAGAACGGACCGTTTGACGCGATCATCGTCACCTGCGCGGCGGGGCACATTCCGCCGCCCCTCATCGAACAGCTGAGGACCGGAGGGCGGATGGTCATCCCGGTGGGGCCGGTCTACGACGTCCAATACCTGATCCGCGTCACCAAGGACGATGAAGGCGCGATCCGGTCGGAACGGCTTCTGCCCGTGCGTTTCGTTCCGATGACCGGCCGCGCTCAAGAGGGCCAGTGATCAGCGGGTCTCGCCGAGACCCGAGCCGGTGGCTGCCCATCGCTGCCGTCTTCACGCTGTCCGTTGGGCTGGTGGGATTCGAACTCGCCCTGCTTCGGGCCCTTGCCATCACGCAGTGGCACCACTTCTCGTACTTCGTCATCAGCACGGCCCTCCTCGGGTTCGGCGCGAGCGGGACGCTGCTGGCGTTCGCGGGCAGGCGACTGGCGCGACGGTTCAACACGTGGTCGACCATGCTGACGCTCGCGTTTTCGCTATCAGTCTACGTATGCTTCCGGGGTGCACAGGCGCTGCCCCTGAATCCTCAGTTCGTGCTGTTCAGCGGGGAGCAGGCGGGATTCCTCATCGCCTACCACGTGCTGCTGCTCGTCCCGTTTCTCTTCGGAGCGACAGTGATCGGGCTGGCCCTCCTCCACTTCAGCGGCCGGATCCACCTCGTCTACGGCTCGAATCTCCTCGGCAGCGGGATCGGTGGACTCGGCGCCCTGTTGCTGATGTCGGTTCTCCCGGTGGAGCGAATTCTTCTCATCGCCAGCATCACGGGACTGGTCGCCGGCGTCGGATGGGCCGCCGCGGAAGGTGCTCGTCGCGCACACCTCCGAAGCCGGGTGCGTGCCTGGGGTGCTGTCCTTGCCGCCGGGGTCACGCTCGCGGTGCTCGCTCTCGCGTGGCCGATGGCCTTGCGGATCGACTCCAACAAGCCGTTGGCGGCTGCCCTGCTGCTCGAGAAGCAGGGCGATGCCGAGCACCTCTTGACGAGGAGCAGTCCTCGAGCCCGGCTGGACGTCTTCGCCTCCCCGCTGTTTCACAACACGTTGTTCGCTGGATTCACGGCTCTGTCGCCTCCCCCGGCCCAGCTCACGGTCTATGCGGACGGCTGGCCCGTGGGCACGGTGTTCAAGATCGACGAGCCCGCGGAGGCCGAGATCCTGGATCACACCGTGATGAGTGTCCCGTACCGCCTGCTCGAACGCCCCCGGGTTCTCCTCCTCGGTGAGGTCGGTGGGGCGAACGTGTGGCTCGCGGAGCGATGGAGTGCCGACTCCGTGACTGTGGTGAACGGAAACCCTCAACTGATCTCAGTTATTGCCGAGGATCTTGCCGAGATCTCCGGGGATGTCTTCGGGCGCGAAGGCGTCGAGACCGTCGCTGCCGACCCGCGGCTGTTCCTCGACGCAGCGCGTCACGCGAACTATGACCTGATTCAGCTCGTCAGTGCAGAGGGGATGTCGGTCGGTGTCAGTGGGCTGCTGGCGATTCACGAGGACTACCTTCTCACTCGTGAAGGGCTCGCGATGGCCCTTCAGCGCCTCAGCCCCGGCGGGCTCTTGGCCGTCACGCGACAACAGCAGGACCCACCGCGTGACAACGTGAAGCTGCTCCTGACCCTCGCCGAAAGCCTGGAATCGCTCGGTGTCTCTGACCCTGGAGCGCATATCGCCCAGCTCCGCAACTACCTTGCCGTCATCACCCTCGCGTCTCGCGATGCGTTCAGCGACGCGCAATCCAACGAAATCCTGGCCGTTGCCGAGACGCTGCAGCTCGACGTGGAGTGGCTCCCGATAGCGGGATTCGAACCCGCTGACCCGTATGCGCGGATCTCCGGCCCGCCGGGCGAGACGATCTCCTACTACCGCTACGCTGCGCAGCAGGCATTCTCACCGCGGCGCAGCGACCTGATCGCCGATTGGGTCTACGACATCCGCCCGGCGACCGACGATCGGCCCTATTTCTACAACTTCTTCCGCTGGGGGTCGATCCCTGTTCTGCGGGAGGCCTTCGGCGAAGTCTGGTTCAGGAAGGTCGAACTTGGCTACGTCGCCGTCGTCGCGATCCTCGCCGAGGTCGTGCTGGCCGGAGGGGCGCTGATCCTCCTTCCCCTTCTGTTTTGCAGACGAAAAGAGGCGGGACCGAAGGGTGGCCGGCTGGCGACCGGCCTGTACTTCTGCCTCCTCGGCCTCGCGTACATGTCCTTGGAGATGCTCCTCATCGTCCGGTTCACACACTTCCTCGGCGATCCGATTCTGTCTGCCGGCGGAGTCGTGAGCGCCTTCCTCGTCTTGAGCGGGTTCGGAAGCCTGCTCAGTCGTCGGCTCTTCTGTTCCATAGGAAGGGCGATTGGCGTCGCCATGGTAGGCATCTGCGCCCTGGGAGCTGTGTACGCCTTCGTGCTGCCGGCCCTGTTCGCCGCGGCGGCCTCTTGGTCGATCGGCGTCCGGATGGTCGTCACCGTTCTCCTTGTGATGCCGCTCGCGTTCCTGATGGGGATTCCATTTCCCAGTGGGATGCAACGAATCTCGCAAGCGAGACCGGCCTTCGTGCCATGGGCGTGGGGCATCAACGGCTTCGCGTCCGTCGCCGCGCCCCCCATCGGGATTCTGCTTGCCGCCTCGATCGGTCTGACGTGGGCGACCCTGCTCGGCGGAGGCCTCTACCTCTGCGCGGGCCTTCTGGCCCCACGCCTGCCGAAGGGCTGACCCCACTCCGATCCTGGCACGGAACGTCAAGAGACAAGATCTGACCCCAAACCCTAGCTTGCCCCACCTACTTGTCTGGCTCGCAAATGCGCTCCAGAGCCAGTTGGGCGCTCCACCTGGCCGCATCCCGGTAGTAGGACGAGATGTTCGTTCCAATCTCAATCCGACGATCGGCAATCCACTGAGCGATGGTGTACTGGACACCCCACGCGCCCATCTCACTCAGCGTCGCATCCCCCGATCCACACGTGTGCGGCACATCGACGTGACGAGCCTCGTGGAAGATCAGCAGCACGAGCCCGTCGAGACCAACCCCGGATTGCGGATTCACCCACGACGTGCGCCGTTCCAGGAGACTACCGCTGGCCTTCCGGATTGTGATCGCCAGGGTTCCTTCCGGCTTCCCGGACACATCCACGGCATGGCAGCAGTGATCGTAGGTCGCTGTGGAACTCACGATGATCGCACCGATCTTGGACTTCAGCCATTCGTACGGATGCAGATCGGTCCACGGGAGCGGTTCGGACAGCTTCATGTGGCGGATCACGCGCAACGCCTGGTAGACGGCCAATGCGTCGGACAGGACGGTCCTCTGCGAGACGGTGCCACTACAGCTGTACGGAACGAACGAACCTCCGCGCTCAGGCTCGTACAGTACGGGGAAGTCTCGCTTGAGGATCTCGAGCTCGTCCTGTGGTGGGCACTGCTTGAGAAACGCGTCGATGTTCGTGATTCGTGATGTTCCGAGGATTTCCGCGTAGGTGGCAGAAGCCTCCGCAGCCGAGGCGACCGCGCCGACTGTTGTCAAGACAACAGCGCAGACCACCAAGCATACACTCTTTCGCATCCGTGGACCTCCGTTTGGAAGATGTCTGATCAGAGATTGTACCGGTGGGCTATGGGGATTCAAGACCACGGGAATCAGATGGCTTGGGATCCAGCCTGTATCTTTAGGATGTACTTGTGTTAGGGATTTGAAGCCCGTTCTTCCCCCGAGTCAATCCCGAAGGCTAGTTGCGTCGTCTTCGGAATCTCAAACAGCGGGGGCTCGAATCGGTCCCGTGACCCCGTCCCTCTCGAAGCAAGAAGTCCCTATGATGCATGAGTAGAGATCTGAGCCCGGGCCTTGTGACACGCGGCCTCGCGCGGAAGGGCTCAAGCCTTCATACTTGGTGGAGCATTTGGCGAGGGGGCCCGAGATAACTAGAGCGACAGATGGTGGGATCTGCGTGTGGCTTGGCTCTCCCGGGATATGAACCGCTCCATCCGCTCGCCGAGGTGATCCCGACTGCGCAGAAGGGGCGCGACTGCGATGATGGATCGTACGAAGGCATTAGGGACGGAGCCGATCCGTAGGCTGATCTTTCGGCTGGCTACGCCCTCTATTGTCTCCCTTGGTGTGCTGGCGTTTTACAACATCGTGGATGCGATCTTCGTCGGGCACGGCGCGGGAACCCTCGCCATCGCCGGAATCGGTGTTGCGTTTCCGATCTTCTTGCTGATCATCGGTATCGGACAGCTTGTGGGGGTGGGGGGTGCGTCCCTCCTGTCCAGAGCCCTCGGGCAGAAGAACAAGGCCCTTGCCGAGAAGACGCTGGGCAACACGATCACCCTCGGCGTGATCGTCAGCGTGCTCATTGCCGTCCTTGGCTTTCTGAATCGGGTGCGCCTGGCTCGGTTTGCCGGAGCCACCGCTGAGATCCTGCCCCACACGCTTTCCTACATCGCCGTGATCCTCGTCGGGGCGTTCACGATCGTCATGGCGTCCATCTTCTCAGCCACGGTTCGCGCGCAGGGCGATGCGGTCCGTGCTACCCTACCGTTGATCCTCGGGGGGGTCTTGAACATCGGGCTGGACCCGATCTTCATCTTCGGGCTTCGCATGGGGACCGCAGGAGCCGCATGGGCCACAGTGATCGCCTCCGGCGCTGGGGTCGCCTACTACGCCTACTATGTGATCAAGAGGAACGCGAGCGTCCTGCTCCGCCTTCGGAACCTGGTGTTGAGCGCGAGGACAACGTGGGCGATTCTTGGTGTCGGGGCCGCTTCGTTCGTAGGGATCCTCGCGTCGAGCGCCGCGACGGTTGTGATCAACCGAGCCCTTGGCGCCTGCGGTGGCGACCTTCCGATCGCCATCTACAGTGTCGTCAACCGAATCGTCATTTTCTCCCGGATGCCCGTCTTCGGGGTAGCTGACGGTTCGCAGCCGATCTACGGATACAACTACGGCGCAGGGAACTATCCTCGCGTCATCGCGACCATTCGCCACGCGCTGGCCTTGGCGATGACGCTGGCCGGTATCTTCTGGGTGCTGTTCCTTCTCATTCCCAGAGGATTCCTATCGGTGTTCAGTTCCGATCCGCTGCTTCTTTCAGAGGGGGCCAGGGCGCTTCGGATCATCGTGATGGTGATTCCGCTTCTCGCTCTACAAGCAATCGTCGGAGGGTTCTACCAGGCGTTGGGTCACGCAACCAAAGCCCTCCTTGTCTCCCTCCTGCGGGACGTAGTCTTGATCATTCCGAGCGTTCTGATCCTATCCGCCATCTTCGAGACCACAGGCGTATGGATGGCGTTCCCGATCGCCGACTTCGTCTCGGCTGTCGTGGTTCTACCGCTGTTGGTCTATGAGATCCGCAAGCTGCGGCGGATCAGACCCTTACTGAACTCCGCTTGAGCAACAGGCGCCTGCGATGCACCGGGCAGTAACTGATCCGGACCTTCCCTAGTGCTTCTGTTCCTGAGGAGCCGCGCGCTCGTAGTCTTTGAGGAGCGCGCGGAATACCTGATCGAGCGGTGGAACGGTCGTCGACTTTTCCAGCCCCTCCATGCGGCGGTAGATCTCGGCGGCAGCTTCGTGGAAGCCACCGGGCAGGCCGACAGAGCGGAACGTCGCTGCGATCTCGGCCATCTCTCCCTTGAAGCGCCACGCCTTGGCGGTGACGCGCTGCACGCGCTCTTGCGTCCGCTCGGCGAAGTCCGATCCGCCCCGCGACCATTGAGTCTCGAGATCTTCTCGGACGCCGAGTGCCTCAGCGGTCGCAAGGATCGCCGACAGGAGCGCGGAAGTTCCCTTCGTGTACGCGGCGTAGCACATCTTCAGGGCCGACGCCTTGCCGATCGTCTCCCCGATCACCGCGATCTCCAGCGGCCCGCCGCTGAAACAGTCCGCGATCTCGGCCGCCGCGGGACCCGGCCCCGAGAGGTAGAGCCACGTGCCAGGCTCCCAGGCCGGCCCCCCGATGATCCCACCATCAACGAGCGTCGCGCCGGCGTCGTCCACTCGCTGCCCAATCCGCCGGGCTCGTTCGGGAGAGATCGCGTTGGCGTCGAGGTAGAGACCAGTGAACCCGTGATCGAGAACTGCACTCGCCACGTCCTCGGCGGCATGTGGAGGGCAGACCGACAGAATGACCGAGCACGTCTCGCAGATCGCGTCGAGCGTTCCAGCATCGGATAGCCCCGCCTTCTCGGCCCGCTCGCGCGTCGCTTCGCTTCGGCCCTCGGACGCCCAATAGACAGTGTTCCCGCTTGCCTTCGCCGACGCCGCAACGGACACGCCCATGTTCCCCGGATGGAGGATCCCGATCTTGCGTTCACTCATGCGCTCTCCCTATGCTCCAATGGCTGTTGGTCATGGTACCGGATGCGAGGGAGATGCCGCGGTTCCGGGGAGCTCTGCGAAGCGCTCATCGGGCCCTCGAAGCAGCAAGTGCCGCGACCCAGGAGTGGATCCCGCCCCGTGCTCCCAGCTAGCGCTGTCTCGATGACAAACGAGATGCGATGGAACGCGAGTCAGCGTTCGTGGAGCCTCTTGTCCTCGTACATCCGCTTGTCGGCCCGGTCGAGGACCGAGTCGATGTCTTCCGCTCCGCCGGGCAGCAAACGTTCGATCCCGATGGACAACGACAAGGGAAACCCGACGTGCACGTCGACCAGATCGTGCCGCTTGACGGCCTGGCGTATCCGATCCACGATGAACGTGCTCTCGCCATCGATTTCCGGAAGGACCACAAGGAACTCGTCCCCACCGTAGCGGAACACGTAGTCCCCAGCTCGCGTCACGGTGCCAAGCATCGTCGCGATGTTCCGGAGAACGCGGTCTCCGACCTGATGCCCGAAGCGATCGTTGATCTCCTTGAATCGATCCACGTCTACCATGACGAACGCTAGTGGGTAGTCTTGGCGTGCGGCCCGCGCCGCCTCTCGGCCGACGATCTCTCTCAGACTGTAGCGATTGAGAGCCTCCGTCAGGGGATCGTGCCGCAGCAGGTGCTGTAGCTTCTCCTCGGATTCCTGCAGGTCGGCAAACAGCATCTGGTACGGCTTGGTCAGCGTGAATCGAACGATGGCGAGATAGACGAGACTGAACGAGGCGAGTTTCAGGACGTGCCCCACGAAATTGGAGGCCCCGTAGACGCTGACATAGAACGTGAACACGAGCTCGGAGCAGATCGTCAGTGCAATAGACGCAACCAGGTAGCGATACGCTGTGCGATGCAGCTGGCTGCGTCGAGCGGTCAGAACCACCATCGCCGCTACAAGAACTGCCGAGATTGCGTATTCGCTCGCCTTCTTGAACACCGTCAGTCCGGCGCCTTCCACGAAGCAGGTCGGGAAGACCCGCCACAGGAAGATCGAGAGGAGCAGGAGCGTGGTCCCCGCCAGATAGCTCAAAAGCACCGGCGCGAGTCGCATCTTCCTCGCGAGGAAGACAGGCGCCGACAAGAGGGTCGCCGCTTCCAGGTACCGTGCGGCGACCCACAGTTGTGTCGCGAGGTTCGAGCCGGAATCGCGAAACACCCCCATGCCTTCGTACGCCAGAGTGTGGAACAGGTCTACGCCTCCAACGAACATGTACCCGGCGCCGAGGAACAGCAGGAAGTGGTTGGTGGAGAACTGCCGCGTGTTCCAGGCGTTGGTGAACATCACGAACGCGACGGTGATGCTGACGATCTCCAATAGGGAATGAAACAACAGATAACTGTGTCCACTCAGCCGGTAGGCTCCGAAGATCGCCACACCCAGGAAGGCGATGCTGGCTCCCCGCCTGATCGTCACGCTTCGCCGCAGTGTGCACATCATTCGGCCTCGCCCTACCTTCGCTGCTCCGCGGTGGATGCTCTATCCGCTCATTATAGGAGAGGATGAGCAATCCGGTCACGCATCAAACTCCGTGTTAGGCCACAAGCTGAGTCCGCTCGAAACGACACGGCCGGACGTTTCATTCGATCAAGGATGGACAAGAATGCTGGCAGACCTCTGTTATCGGTGTCCTCGTGACGCGGCTGCGATTCGAAAGGCATCCCCAGGATGCTCTCCGCGAGCCGGGCGGGTGTGATCGCCAGACGGGCTGCTGAAGAGAGTAGAAACCAGGGATCACGACCTGCCCTCGCTCTTGCGGGAGGAAGCAGCCATGGCTGCTCCCCCCAAGATCTAGATACGTCATCCGCTCACAACGCCGTACATCTGATCCGGCTTGAGGATCTGCGGGAATCGATCGCGGAGCGCCAGGCGCGCCGCGTAGCACAGGTGACACGCGTCGGCGTAGCCGTCCTCGTGATCGAGTTCGTACTGCTCGATCAGCGCCTTCGGACCACCGGAGATCAGCGGCGACGCGATCGGATGGGTTTCCGCACTCGCGGAGTCGTCGTACGTCCGGACGATGTCGCTGAGCGGCTTGCGGAAGATGTCCCCCAGCGAGATGCCCTGGCACACATGCACGTTCCCTAGTGGATCGATGTGCAGGCGCCCGGGGGCGCGCAGGTCCTCGTGGGGGCACTCGGTGAACTCGGTCCAGGGCGTTCGAGGAGCCTGGTCGGCCAGCTTCTCGGTGGCCCGGCCGCGGTACATGATCCCGGATTCGCTCGACGGGAGTTTCCCGATGGCGGACGGAGCGTCCGTCGCCTCCGGGGGCGCGATGCTGATGATCCCGAGCGGGATCCCGAGTTCCGCCGCCGCCTGTGTCGCGATCTCCGATTGCCGGCTGAGCGTCTCGCTCCAGTGAAGCAGGTCGCTGCTCACTGAAAGGTCCTGGACGAGCCCCTGGAACGGTAGAAGCCATTCGCGCGCATCCGTGAGATCCGTCCCCCAGTAGCCGTTGGTCACGATCCCGACCTTGAACCCGAGCGCCGCGGCCTCCTCGACCCCTCGAACCATGATCGGGTAGAAGAGGAACGGCTCCCCGCCCTCGAAGTAGAACCACTCGACCGTCCCCAGCTCGCTCGCCTGGCGTAGGATCTCCCGGATCCTCTCCAGCGTGATCGTTCCCGTCTGCTTGGGGCTTCCCCAAGCGAAGCAGTGATCGCATTCGAGATTGCACTGGTACGTCAAGAGAAGATGTAGACCTGAGATGTTCATGGGAGCTCCCCCTTTGCATCCGTCGATCAGGGTATCAGATGTTGGAGGCGCCTGGGCGCGGCGAATTTGATCGCCGCATTCCGGACACGGGGTTTGTGCCCCCCTTCATCATCGCGTGAACCGGGGAAAGGCTAGGGAGGCGGCTGCGGGCTAGATCCTCGCCCTGGACTCGTGCTCTCGCGATGCGGCAATGCAGGACCTGCTCCCCCCGCTCGCGAGGCCGACGAGCGAATGGCCACTCCTACCGCTCGTAGTGGTGTCCTTCGATTCGGCTCTGCAGCTTGAATCGAAGGTGGTCGGGTTCCGATAGCCTGCGGAATTCACCGGGGGAGTACTCGATGGCAAGATGGAAGCCCATGCCGGACCCGACGAAATACACGGCCTCGTCGTCGAGGGAGCCGACGCGGCGCTTCTTTGCGCTCTCATGTAGGCGATCAGACAGTGTCATCTCCTGGCGAGCCGCTTGTTTGTCCGTGGAGCGTCGTGCATGGGTCACCACGCTGGCTGCCCTCCAACTTGCGTCCCCAACGAAGGACCCTTCGCTGGGAAGGCGGTGCAGGCTCAGCGCCTACACCGCCGGTTTCCATCTCGCTCGAGCTTCGTCTTTCTTCTAGACGGAGGTCGGTTCCTCCTCCTCAGAGGCAGCTGCGTCCTCGGCGACGACGGAGCCAACTTCTTCCTCCGCCTCCTCAGAGTCAGCTACGTCCTCGGCCACGACGGGGCTTTCTTCCTCCACCTCGTCCGAATCAGCGGCTGCGCCCTCGGCCATGGCGGGGCTTGCTTCTTCCACTCCGGCCTCAGAGTCCGCTACGTCCTCGGCCACGACGGGGCTCTCTTCCTCCGCTTCAGCCTCAGAGGCAACCGGGGCGGCCTCAGCCACTACGGCGCCCTCTTCCTCCTCCTCCGAAGCGTTCGGCCCCTCGGCCACTGCCACTGCGCTTGCGACGCTTGCCGCTTCCAGGCCCCTCAGCTTCTGAGCAATCTCGGCTGCAGCGGGGCCCACATCCTGCGCCTGGAGACCTCCTTGGCCTTCGGCAACGACATAGTCCACCGCCTGTCCCTCGGTCAGCTTCTTAAAGCCTGTCCCGCGAACGGAACTGAAGTGGACGAACACGTCTCCACCTTGAGGTCGCTCGATGAAGCCGTACCCCTTGGCGTCGTTGAACCACTTGACTTTGCCTGTTTCGCGCTCTGCCATGGTCGATCCTCCTCCTGTACGTTGGGCCCGATGTCGAAGGCCCGTGCGTGATGCACTCTGCCAATCGGCTCACAGCGCAACGTCCGGCCTGCAAGCCACTGAATCCTTCCAGCCGGAGCGGTGGCCGTGTATCCTTGTGATTCGCACGCTCGAGATGAACGGCAGCCGAGCCGCCGACAGCCTCACACGCGTCTACCTCATGTCCGATCCGTGTCTGCGCCCAGGGTCGGGCGCGCTCTGGCGCTGAAAGAGGAGATCCTCCTGTGCGCTACCCCGATGCGACGTGCCCTTCGCAGGTCTTGCGGAAGTGGTATCCGTAGATCGCGAACGTAACCGCCATCGGGAACCGTTTGGGGCGGCGGAATGCCGTCCAAGCGAGGAGCTTCCAGTACTGGAGACGCTCCCTCCCGACGATCCCCAGGCGGACGATAGAGCGGAAGAACGCCAAGATGTGCCACGCGCTCAACGAAGAGGAGCGGATGGCCGGCGCCCTGTACTCACGCAGGAATGTCCTGACGCGCTTGTAGTAGTGCTTCGGGGAATAGATGGTCTGCAGGATTCTCTCATATCCCTCTCGCAGTGTCGCAAGGTCCATGACGGGAATGATGTTCGTCGTGCCATCGACGTTGTCCCCAGATCCCTCCGCCAACAGTCGGTTTTCCTTCTGCAGGCGGTCGTTGAGCCTCGTCCCGGGAGGAGCCTGCAACAGGCCCACCATGGCCGTCACGATCCCGCTCTTCTGGATGAACTCGATTTGCCGCTGGAAGATGTCAGCGAAGTCGTGGTCGAAACCGACGATGAAGCCCCCTTGAACCTCCAGGCCGGCCCGCTGCAGACGCTTCACGTCATCGACCAGGTTGCGGCCCTTGTTCTGCCGCTTGTTGCACTCTGACAGGCTCTCCTCGTCCGGCGTCTCAATCCCGATGAACACCGTGCGGAACCCAGCTTCGACCATCATCTTCGTCAGCAGCACATCGTCGGCGAGATCGATAGACAACTGGGTCTGAAGCGGGATGTCCTTGCCTTTCTGCCATTCGATCAGGGCGGGCAACAAGTCCTCCTTGAGAGCCTTCCGGTTCCCAATGAGGTTGTCGTCCACGAAGAACACGCCTCTGCGCCATCCCGCGGCAAACAGACCGTCCAGCTCCGCGATGACCTGCCGGATCGACTTGGTGCGCCACCTGTGCCCGAAGAGAGTCGTTACGTTGCAGAACTCGCAGTCGTACGGGCAGCCTCTCGAGTACTGAATGCTCATCGAGGCGTAGCGATTCAGCTCAGCCAGCTCCCACCTCGGAGCGGGGGTCTGCTGAATGTCGGCGAACTCCGTCGTCGCGTAGAGCCGCTTGGCACAACCCTTCTCGAGATCCTCCAAGAAGCGGGGGAGCGTCACCTCGGCCTCATTCAGCACGAAGTGATCGACATCGTCGAAGCGAGCGTGTTCGCTCGTGAAGAGAGGGCCGCCGGCGACCGTCTTGACGCTGGCTTCCTTGCACCGGGCGATGATCTGCTGCGCGGATTCGCGTTGCACGATCATGCCGCTGATGAATGCATAGTCCGCCCACTCCAGATGCCGATCCGTCAGTCGTCTCACCGTGGCGTCTACCAGTTGGACGGACCATTCCGCGGGCAGCATCGCAGCCACCGTGAGCAGTCCAAGCGGCGGAGAGGCCGCCTTCCGTCCAATGAACCCCAGGGCGCGCTTGAAGCTCCAGAATGTCGGCGGTACTTCCGGGTAGATCAGCAGGATTTTCGTGGTGTTCCTCTCTCTCGCTCTTCGCCTGAGTGACGACCTCGGTGCGTTGTGACGATCACCGATTCTGAAGGACCCAGCGGGTTTCTCAGGTGTCTTTCAGGTAGTCCTCTAAAGCCGTGCGGATGATCTCAGATTCCGAGACCCCTTCCTTCTCTGACAATTCCTGCA
>CBFCYU010000023.1:0-14306 GCA_965602415.1 uncultured bacterium
AAAGGGCTTGGCCGTCGCCTATCAGGAAGAGCACAACACCGAGGAAGACGTGGAAGTCGAGATCGATCAGCATTCGGGCGACATCTCGATCAAAGGGGAGAGGATCGAACTGGCCAAGTTCGGACGGATCGCGACGAAGAAGGCCGAAGAGACGATCCGACAGGAGATCGTCCAGCGGCGTCGCGAGATTATCTACGAGCTCTACGTCCACCGCGCTGGTGAGATCATCAGCGGCTCGATCCACCGGTTCGAGGGGAAGGATGTGTGGGTGAACCTCGGGGAGGCGGAGGCGATCCTGCCGGACGCTGAGCGGATTCCGGGGGAACGCTACCACGCGGGGCAAAGACTTCGGAGCTATCTGATCAGTGTTGAGGAGACCCAGGGCGATCCGCGCATCCTTCTCTCTCGGGCGGCGCCCGAGTTCGTCGAGCAGCTGCTCCGGCTGGAGGTCCCAGAGATCGAAGAGGGGACGCTCGTCATCCGGAAGATTGCCCGGGAGCCTGGGCGGCGAACGAAGGTCGCGGTCGAATCCCTCGATCGGAACGTCGATCCCGTCGGTACGTGCGTCGGGGCAGGCGGGTCGCGGGTTCGCGTCGTTACCCGAGAGCTGTCGGGTGAGAAAATCGATCTGATCCGCTGGAGCGAAGATCTAGTCCAACTGATGAAGAACGGCCTCGAGCCGGCGTCCGTCCTCTCCGTCGAGCTTGACGAGGAGAACCGGTCGGCGAAGGTCTTCGTTCCAGACGACGAGCTTTCTCTCGCCATCGGGCGGGGTGGGCAGAACGTCCGTCTAACGGCGAAGCTGCTCGGGTACGACATCACCGTGACGAGCCCATCCGAATCCGAGGAAAAGGCGTGAGCAGGCTCCGAACGAGACAATGAAGCCCCTGAAGGAGCGGCTCCTCGGCGGTGTCTTCCGCATCGGCCGCTACCACGCGTGGTGGGTTCTCTTGGCCATGCTCGTGCTGACGGGCCTTGGCATCTACTACGCGCGAGACGTGCCGCTGCGTAGCTCGGTTTTTGACCTCCTGCCGCGAAACGATCCCCTGATCGAAGAGTATCGCGCGAACGAGCAGTATTTCGCCCATACCAATTTCGTCGGACTCCTGCTCACTCTCGCCGAGGATGTCGCGGAGGACCGGCGAGAGGCGAAGCTCCTCTCCGCTGCGGAAGTCATCGCCAGCGAACTGCTGAAGGATCCGGAATTCGTCGAAGTCAAGTACCTGCAGGATATCTCGCCCGAAATCCCCGATCAGTACGTTCACCTGTTCGAGCTCACTCAGGAGGAACTCGGTCGGATCGAGGAGAGCATCCAGCTTGCGCAGGAGATGGTCGCAGGCGGGAGTGACGTCTCCGTGCTCCCGAACACGACGCTCGGGGCAGTCTATCAGGAGGTGAGCCGGGGGTTCACGGAATCGCTGTACGGGGGGAACCTCACGGACGGGATGGCGCTTTCGGGGGCGGGCATCGCGGCCCAGCTGGCCGACTTCTCTTCGCTGAATACCAGAATCCTGCGAACGATCGACGGGCTGCCTTCGCTTCCGGCGGTGAGCGACGCTGTGCGGTCGTTGACGGGCCTCTTCGCGCCGACGGTCGTTGACGAGCCGAGATCTCCGACCGCGCTCTTCTCGGACGATCGGACACGCCTGCTGATGACGGCGCAGCCGCAGTACCCGTCGCAGCGTGGTGTGGAATACTCCGAGTCAGTGGCCGCGAAAGTCGAGGAGGCGATCGCGCGGGCCGACCCTGACTCGCTCGGCGTGCGGGTCGGCGTGGCCGGAGCATACCAGTTCAACGCGCAGACGAACTTCGTCATCAACTCCGACATGTTGCGGACGACGATCATCTCCTCGATTGGCGTCTTCGTTATCTTCCTGATGGCGTTCGGGTCGTTATTCTACAGCGCCGTCGCTGTGATCCCACTGCTGATCAGTGTGGTCCTGACGATGTGCTGGGCCAAGTTCGCGGTCGGCGGGTTCAACCTGGTGACGACCTTCCTCCCTGCGCTCGTGCTCGGCCTCGGAATCGACTACGCGATCCACATCATCTCGCGCTACTCCGAGGAGCGAGGGAACGGGAAATCGCTCAACCGAGCGTTGTACGCGGCGGTCCTGCAGAAGGGCGAGGCGTCGTTCTACGCGGCGGTGACCACCTCCCTCGTCTTCCTCGGACTCCTCACGGCACGCTCTCGGGCTCTGTTCGAAATGGGAGCAATCACGAGCGTTGGGGTGTTGGTTGCTTTCTTCTCGACGCTGTTCTTGCTCCCTGCGCTGATTACACTCTCGCACTTCCTGTTTCGCGGGCACCGCAAGGAGAAGATCTCGACCTACTCCACACGCCTCACTGGCCTGTTTCGACATGTGACGGGACGTGGACGGGCAATCTTCGTGATCGTGCTGGTCCTGACGTTCTTCGTCGCGTTTCAGGCGGCGCGGACGTCGTTCGTCTTCTCCAGCACCGACCTGGTACCGCGTGTCGAGTCGCAGGAGGTGATGGATGAGATCCTGGACAGCATCTCCTTGATTCCGACCGGGATCGGGAGCCACTACACCTTCTTTGCCTCGAACGAACAGGAGCTTCGAACGATTGTCGACAACCTGCCGACCCATCCGATGGTCGAGTCGGTCGATTCGGCTGCAGGGCTGCTGCCTGTCGATCTGACTGCGCAGCAGCAGATCCTCAACAGCCTCGACATTGACGCGTACGTCGGGCAGCTGGCCGTGTTGGGAGCGACCTTCGAGGAGCGGTCCGCCGCGTTCGCGGAGATTCGAACGCTGCTCGCCCAATTTGGGTTGCTGCAGTATGCTGCCTCACTGAACGGTCAGGTTGATCTGGCCTTGGCGAGCCGCGAGATCCTGTCGCAGTTGCGCACGATTCAGGGGGAGCTTGGCGGCTTGGACGTCGAGCGAACAACGGAGGAGATTCGCGGCCTGCAAGCGGCGTTGGTCGATCTCGACGCGAACCTCGAGAATCTGCGTGATCTCCCGCCGGTAGAGACGCTTCTTCGGAACATCCTCCTCGCCTACCCCGAGGGGATCCGGACGCAGTACCTTACGCCGGAGGGCGACTTCGTCCTCCAAGTGAGGGTCAGCCAGGACATCTTCGAGGCCGACAACCTGGAGGAGTTCAACCGATTCGCCGACTCTCTCGCCGACAACTACTTCGGGATGCCGATGGTCGTCCAGCAACTGGAAGGCTACATGAAGCGGGACTTCTACCTGTCGACACTGATCGCGATCGTGCTGATCATTCTGCTGCTGCGGCTCAGCCTTCGAGGCTGGGTCCGGACTATGCTGGCCGGGGCGCCGCTCGTCCTCGGCTACGTCTGGATGCTCGGCGGGATGCGCCTGCTGTCGATGGACTTCAACTTTCTCTCGATCACGATCTCTCCCCTGCTGATCGGAATCGGTGTCGACAACGGAATCCACGTCCTCCATCGGACGATCGAGGAGCGGTGCGCGAAGCCGGAGGGAGCAATCGAGCGAGGCGTCGGGACGACGGCCATTGCCGTGATCGTCACGTCGCTGACGACGATGCTCGTCTTCGGAAGCCTTCTGATGGCGCGGACTCCCGGCTTGAGGGTCCTCGGCGCGTCGGCGCTGCTCGGGATCGGGTTCGCCCTGCTGTTCAGCCTTCTCTTCCTGCCCGCTGCCCTCCATGTCGAAGGGGGCAAGCGGGTATAATGCTCAGTGGAATGGGTGTTCAAGGAGAGTGAAGAGCAGTGATCGAATATATCGGTTGGGGGATGAGCCTCGTGGCAGCGATTGCGGTCGGTCTTCTGATCGGCAGCGTCCCGCGAAGGCGCAAGGAAGAGGAGATCCTCAAGACCGCCCGCGAAGAAGCGGACCAGATCAAGAAAGAAAAGCTCCTTGAGGCGCGTCAGGAGGCCCAAGAACTCCGCGAGGAGGTCGAGGAGCGAACGAAGCGGCGCGAGGAGGAGATCGCTCGAGCGGAGGAGCGGATTCTTCGGCGGGAAGATCGCCTGAGCAAGAAGTCGACCTACCTGGAAAAGATCGAGGATTCCCTTCGCGAGGACGAGGAGGAGATCGTCAGTCTGAAGGAGGAAGGCGCAAAGCTTCTCGAGGACGGCAAGATGCAGATGGAGCGGATGGCCGGTTGGACGAGGAAGGAAGCCCAGGAGCACCTCCTCAAGGTCGTCGAAACGGAGTCGCAACGCTTCTTCTCACGGAAGATCGAGGAGATCGAACGCCGCACGAAGGAGGACGCCGAGCAACGGGCCGCCCACGTCATTGCCACGGCGGTCCAGCGCTACGCCGCGGAATACGTGGAAGAGAACACGGTCAGTTCGGTCCCGCTCCCGTCAGAGGAGTTCAAGGGGCGCATCATCGGGCGCGAGGGGAGGAACATCAAGACGTTCGAGGCGTTAACCGGCGTCGAGCTCCTCGTGGACGATACACCGGAGATGGTCGTCTTATCGTGCTTCCATCCGATGCGGCGCGAAGTGGCGCGAATCGCGCTTGGCCGATTGATCGAAGACGGACGGATCCATCCGGCGCAGATTGAGGAGAAGGTGCAGCGTGCGCAGGCGCGACTGGCCGAGCGGATCAAGGAGGAGGGGCGCAAAACCGCGTTTGATCTCGGAATTGAGCTTCATCCGGAGCTGGCGTCGCTCCTCGGACGACTCCGCTATCGGACCAGCTACGGACAGAACCAGCTGGTCCACTCGATGGAGGTCAGCGGGATCGCGAAGGTTCTTGCCGATGAGGTCGGGGCCGATGCGAACCAAGCGGTGCGGGCCGGATTGCTGCACGACATCGGAAAGGCCGTCGATCACGAAGTCGACGGCCCCCACGCGCTGATTAGCGCCGATCTGGCTCGCCGGTACGGTGAAGGACGGGCCGTTGTGCAGGCGATCGCCGCGCACCACGAGGACGTGGAGCCGACGAGCGTGCTCGATGTCCTGATCCAAGCCGCTGACACGCTCTCGGCGGCGAGACCGGGCGCGCGCCAGGAGACCTACGAACGATACGTACAGCGTCTCCATGATCTCGAAGATCTCTGCCGATCGTTCCCCTCGGTCCACGAGGCCTATGCGCTTCAGGCGGGGAGAGAGGTTCGGGTCATGGTGCATCCGGATCGGGCGAGCGACGAGGTCTCGGCAAAACTCGCGTACGACATCGCCAGGGCGATCGAGGAGGAGCTGAACTACCCGGGGGAGATCAAGGTCAACGTGATCCGACAGACCCAGTTCACCGAGAGCGCGAAGTAGGCGGTCGAGACGATGCAGATGTTGAAAGTGTCATCCGATTCCGATCCGGGAGCGACGGCGGGGGCCATCGCCAACGGGATCCGAGAGAGCGGGATGACGGAGATCCAGGTGATCGGCCCTCGCGCGGTCAACCAAGCGGTGAAGGCGATCGCCATTGCGCGAGGGTATCTCGCCGCCGGTGCGGTGGATCTCTACTTCGTGCCGAGCTTCGCGACCATTCGTGTGGCAGACGGCGATGAGGAGAAGACGGGGATTCACTTCTTTGTGAGGACCCGACACGGGGTTTTCAGGGCGGAGGTACCGGTCGCGGAGACCCTGCCTGAGTTCTGATCCGAGAGATCAGACGGCTTGTTCGTCTCCCACCGTGGCGGTACCATTCGCCGGAAACTCAATTCGTATCTAAGGGAGTGACAGACTGCGATGCCCGGATTCCTAAAGAGACATCAGAAGAAGATCATCTGGATTGTTGTTATTGCGTTCTTCGTAGGAGGCGTAGGGCTCGTTTCGCTCAACCAGGCCGGCGTGTTTCGGAGCACTCCCACGGCTGATACCGGGCCGACGTACGCGGTCTCGGTCAACGGCGAGGAGGTCTCGACAGAGACGGCCTCCACGGCCTTCACCAATCTTGTCAATCAGTATTACGCCTACTATCAGCAGATCGGTCAGGACCCGAATGACGTTTTCTCCGGTGCGAGCGGTGCACTCACTTTGCTACAGTTCCAGGCGGACACGCTCCAGAACCTCATTCGACAGGTTCTCTACGATCAGGCGGCGGACGAGCGAGGCCTTGGGATCGATCGCCGGGAGGTCGACGCGGCCTACGCAGCGGAATACAACGATCTTCTGGAGCGAAACGGCATCGATGAGGAGATCCTGGCAGACTACCTCGTCGGGCAGGGTCGAAGCCTCGCAGAATTCCAGCAGACGTTGCGGGACGACATCGAGACGCAGCTAAGGAACGAGGCCCTTCGCCGCGTCATCGTTGGCGTTGTCGAGCCGACGGACGACGAGCTTCTCAGCCACTTCGAGGCGAACATCGCCCGCTACGACGTTCCGGAGCAGGTGCGAGCCTCGCACATCCTCGTTGTCGACGAGGAGAAGGCGAGGGAGGTCCACGAGCTGCTGCTCGCTGGGGAGGATTTCGCCGAGCTGGCGAGCCGCTACTCCGAGGATCAAGCCAACAAGGACAGCGGCGGTGACCTGGATTGGTTTGGACGTGGGCGGATGGTTCAGGAGTTCGAAGAGGCCGCGTTTGCGTTGGAGATCGGTGAGATCTCCGAACCGGTGGAGACGCAGTTCGGGTATCACATCGTCAAGCTGACCGATCGACAAGAGGCGCACACTCCGACGCTCGATGAAGTGAAGGACGAGGTTCGTGACGAGTACGTTGCCGACGAAGAAGCGGAGCGCTTCGCGGATTGGTACGACAGGCTTCATGCGTCGAGCGAGATCGAGATCGCCTTCCCGCTCGCGAATGCCTACACGCTACAGCAGGACGATCTCGAGGTCGGACTGGCCGAGTTCGAGCGTCTGCAGGAGAGCGGTGAAGTCAACGATGCGTACCTGCCGTACTACATCGGCCGGATCAACGAGACGCTGGCGGTCAAGATGGCGGGGGAGCGGGCCGCTCTTCTGGAGATCGAGGAGCCGACCGCGGAGGAGCTGGCACAGATAGAAGATCTCCTCCACGGACAGGAGGTCTACGAGGACGCCGCCCTTGCACAGTATCTGCTGGCCCTGGAAGAAGTCGATGCGGACGAGAAGTTCGTTACCCGCGTGTTGACGCTCGATCCGGACAGCGCGTCGGCGCGTTACTTGCTCGGGAAGCTTCGGATGGAGCGGGGGGACGTGATGGGCGCGGAGGACCAGTTCCAGGAAGTGATCTACAAGACCCCCGACTACGTCCCGGCGTACATCGCATCCGGCGATCTGGCGTTGAGGCAAGGCGCTGCGATGCAGGCGATCCAACGTTTCGAGCAGGCCCTGACATTTCGCCCCGAGGACATCACGATCATGACGAGGCTGGTCACCGCCTACCTGGCGGTCGGGTATCTGGGCGAAGCGGAGGAGACGCTTCGGAAGATCGCGCAGATCGATCCGGGGAACGTGAAGATGCAGATCGCCGAGGGAGAGGTGGCCCATGCCAGGCTCGGCGAGGCGGTCGAGGAGCGGGACGGGCTTCTCGCCCTCGAAGACAGAACCCCGGAAGATGAGGAGCGACTCAGCGCACTCGCTCAGCAGATCGACGACTACGCCGCGACGGCGATCGCCCGGTTTGGGAAAGGGTTGCAAAGCGGAGGTTCGCTCGACCTCAACGTGAAACTGGGTGAGGTCTACCTGCTCGTCGGGCGCATAGACGATGCGGAGGACGAGTTCCGCCGTGTGATGATTCAATCACCTTATCGGGTTGAGGCCTACACGGGGCTCGCCGAGGTGTTGATCGTGCGCGATGACATCGAGGCCGCAGTGGAGAACCTGCAGTCTGCCTATTCGCGGTCGCTCGACGATCGGGAGAGGGAAGAGATCACAAAGCGGATCCTGGACTTCACCCCGGACGACACGACGACGCGGCTCCGGCTGGCGCGGGCGCTTGGCGATCAGTACAAATGGACCGCCGCGACGAGGGAGTACGCCGCGGTTCTCGAGGTGAGACCCGACTCGATCGAGGCGTACATTGGGATCGCCGAGGCATACCGCTGGAGGAACGAGTCGGCGACCGCGATCGAGTACCTTCAGCGCGGACTGACGCGCGCGGAGTACGCGTCCGACAAGATCTCGCTGTACGAAGAGATCTTGGTCGCGGTCCAATCGGAGGTCGGAGCCGGTCGACCGTTCACGCCGGTCGGGCTCGACGCGCGGATCGACCTGGCGAGGATCTACCTCGATCAGGGGAGAGTCGAGAAGGCGGTGGAGCAGCTGGAGCTGGTCCGGCAGGACGACCCGGACTACCGAGCCGATGAGGTCTTTGTGCTGTTGATCGAGGCGGGCGCGGAAGAGCCCCCGACCGAGGAGGGCACAAGCGAGACCGACTCTCTGGACGAGCCGGCGGAGGATGCCGACGCGGTCCCGGATGAGGGATAAGCCCTTCTCCGATCTCGTCGAGCTAGTCGCCCGGCTGCGCGATCCTGTGGATGGGTGTCCGTGGGATCGCGCCCAAGACCACTCTTCGCTCCGTCCCTACATGCTCGAGGAGGCGTACGAAGCGATTGCCGCGATCGATGGTGGCGATCCGGCCGCGATCGCGTCCGAGTTGGGCGACGTCCTCCTGCAGGTTCTCTTGCACAGCCAAATCGCGTCCGAGCGCGGGGAGTTCTCGATCAACGACGTCATTACGGGCCTCGCCGAGAAGCTGACGCGGCGACATCCGCACGTCTTCGGGGACGCCTCGAACGACCTTCCGTCTGTCCACCGGCGATGGGAGGAGATCAAGTCGCAGGAGAACCGGGCGGAAGCGACGCTTCCGATCCTCATCCGAGCGCGCAAGGCCGTCTTCGCGTTGGCGAGGCGGGAGCCAGCCCACCGGATCGACGCGGAGAGAATCGGACGGACGCCGGAAGAGCGGGCCGGGGCTCGGATCCTCACGGGTATCGATGAGGCGTGGCGTGAAGGGTTCGATCCGGAACTGGCGCTGCAGAAGGCGCTCGATCGGCTTCGCGAGGAGACATTCGAATGACCGACGCGCTCGTCTACTGGATCGGCACGACCGAGGAGGAGATCCACTACCTCGACGCGATCATCGGTGCGTACGACGGGCTGGCTTCACTTCGCCGGGAGTACCGCTTGCAGGACGGCGAGACGCAGTACAAGGTCTACGTCTCACCCGGGATGGAGGACGAGTTCCTCGAGCTGATGGCGCGGCTCCGGGAGACGGCGAAGATCGGGACGTTGGTCCGCGGGGAGGACAGCGATGCGCCTTCTCCGGGCGACTGAGACGGCGGAGACGATCTTCGACGTCGACTACGACCGGCTTCGTGTGGCGGGGAAGCGGTTCCTGCTGTTCGACCTGGACAACACCCTCGGAAGGCGTGGGATGGAGCGGCTGCCGGAACGAATCGTCGACTTCTTGTCATCGCTGGGCGAGCGAGGCTTCGCGGTCGGTGTTCTGACGAACCGGAAGCGAAACGCCGAGGATCCCGCGGTGCACGCCCTGAGAGAGCACGTCCCCGTCATTCACGGCGCGGGCAAACCGGCCCGGCGGGGCTTCCTCGAGCTTCTTGATCTGTTGGGCGGATCGCCGGTGGACGCGGTGATGATCGGTGATCGCCGCTTGACCGACATCCTCGGCGCCAATCGGCTCGGGATCCACTCGATCCGAGTCCGTTCGCAAGACGTGCAGTAGCTTGGGTCTGGCGTCTCTGTTAGGAAGCGGATCCCCCGCCGATGGGCTGTCGCGAATACGTGTTTCCGAGCTACTTCAGGCGGGGGTCGAGTACATCGCGCAGGCTGTCGCCGAGGATGTTGAATCCGAACACGGTGATGACGATGCTCAATCCGGGATAGACGGCCATCCACCACGCCGTGCGCATGTACTCCTGTGCTTCTTGCAGCATCGCTCCCCAAGACGGGATCGGCGGGCTCACGCCGTACCCGAGGAAGCTCAGCCCGGCGACGACGATGATGTTGACCCCGATCGACATCGTCGTGACGACCATCAGCGACGCAATCGCGTTCGGCAGGACGTACTTGAGGATGATCCGCCACGTCGGGACTCCGATTGCCCGTGCGGCTGTGACGTAGTCCTCCTCGCGCACGGAGAGCACCTCGCTTCGGATGATACGCGCCGGCTGGAGGCCGAAGATCCCGAGGATCAGCATCAGCGAGAGAATCCCACCGTCCACCCAGAGACCTCGCACCAGAAGCGCGAGCACCAGGAACGGAATCGAGTTGACGACCTCCAGGATCCGCATGAGGACCGCATCGGAGACTCCGCGGAAGTACCCGCCGAGCAGTCCGAGGAATCCCCCGAGCAGCATGTTGAGGAGCGTCGCCACGGCACCGATTCCCAACGCCACTCGCGCGCCGTAGACGATCCGGTCGAGGACGTCGCGGCCGAAGTTGTCCTGCCCCAACGGGTGTGAGACCGAAGGAGGCTGTTGGAACTCCCTGAGGTGCATCCGAATCGGGTTGTCGCCGACGAAGAACGGGGCGAATATCGCGATATGCACTACGAGCACGATGATCAGCAGGCCGACGATTCCCTTCGCGTCACGGGAGAACCTTCGGCTGGCCATCTCCCAGTAGCCGAACGAGTACTGCTTCTCGACGTGGGCGCGGATCGTCCGACGGATGTCATAGAGCGCCCAGAGCCAGACCGCCGCCAGGAGGACGAACATCATCGTCGTCGAGAACCAGTAGTCCGGCGGACCGGCGAGCCAGGATAACCGGTGCTTCGACACGGCGAGTCCGAGCGTCGCCCCGAGGACCGAGAGCGTGCCGATGTACAACAGCGCCTTGCCCCACCAACCGTGGGCGAGGTGTCCCAACCCGGGCAGAAGGAGGGTCAAGACTACGTCCTGCAACTGCAGTTTGGCTTTCTTGTTCTCGTTCTCAGTCATAAGTGATTCTCGGATCGATGTACGCGTACATGAGATCGACGACCACGTAGGAGAGCTGGAAGAAGAACGCCATGAACAGGGCCAGCCCGAACACGACCGCCTGATCCCGCCGCGAAAGCGCTTCCACCATCAGCCGTCCGATTCCCGGCCAGGCGGTCGTTGTCTCCGTCAACACGGCGCCGGCGACCAATGTTCCGACTTGCAGGCCAACGTTCGTCACCACCGGAGCGAGCGCGTTTCGGAACGCGTGTTTGATCAGAACGACCCGCTCCTTCAACCCCTTGGCACGTGCTGTTGTGACGTAGTCCTGTCGCAACACCTCGAGCATGCTCGCCCGCGTGAGTCGGGCGTTCATCGCCATCAGAACCGAGGCCAATGCGACGCTCGGGATGATCATGTGTCGGAAGCCATCCCACGTGGCGAACGAGACGCGCAGCCACGCCCACCCGAACAGCTCCACCGATACGCCGCGGCCGGAGACCGGGAGGACCCCAAGGATGACGCCGAAGATCAGCATCAGCATCAGCGCGAACCAGAAGACCGGGATCGAGATCCCCACCAGCGCGATGGTCGTTACCGAATAGTCCAGTACGGAGTTCCGGTAGATCGCCGACAACAACCCCGCCGGGATCGACACGATCAACGCGATGATCATCGCGAAGAGGCCGAGTTCGACTGTCGCAGGGAGTCGCTGGAAGATCACCGTCCAGACCGGCCTGTGGTACGTCATTGCGTCCAGACTGCCGTTGAACAGCCCGCTGGTGAAGCGCCAGTACTGCACCGGCCACGGCCTGTTCAGCCCCAGCTCCTCGCGAATCCCCTCGATCGTCTCGAGCCGCGCCCCGATGCCGGCCATGACGACTGCGGGATCGCCGGGCATCAGCTTGAGGAGCAAGAAGATCAGGATCGTCAGGGCGAACAGCGTGAATGCAACCTGGAGGAGCCGCCTCAGCGTGTATCCGAGCATAGAAATTCCCCAAGCTCTCTTTCTGAAGGGCCTGGGCTGCCAGTCGTTCGACCGACAGCCCAGGCCGTCTTGTTCGCTCAGTCTAGCCTAGGAGCGATCTTAGAATGCATCGCCTCCTAGACGTCGAGCCAGACGTTGTGGTACGGCGTGGTGATCCACAGGGTGCCCAACGGGTGGACGAGGAAGCCTTCAAGGTTTGCGTTGATGGCTGTCGTCTGGACGTAGTGGTACCCGGGGATCGCGGTGTAGCTCTCGTACACAATTCGTTGCGCCTGGACGTACAGGTCCTCGCGGACCGCCTGATCGAGCGTGGTCGCGGCCTGATCGAGCAGGTCGTCGACCTCAGGGATCATCGTGAAGGACATGTTGTCCGCCGAGCCGACCGTCGCGTTGTCCGAGTGGAACATGTAGTATGCGAAGTCGTGCGGGTCCGGTCCACCACTCCAGCCCATCCACATCATCTCGAAGTCACCAACGGGGTCAGACTCCGAGCGATAGGCCAGGTCGAGCAGCGGTCCCCAATCCAGAGGGACGACCACGGCGTCGATGTCGTTCTCGATCAGGCTCGTCGCCATGATCGTCGCCAGCTGGCGCCGGCGCGGATCGAGCGGCGTGTGGATCCGGATCGTGAAGCCCTCGGGAATGACGCCCTCCGCCTTTAGTTCGGCGAACAGGCGCTGCGCCTCCTCGTCGTCCTCGTGGAGGTAGACGTTGTCCCTCAGGTATTCTTGGTCGTTCGCCCAAAGCGCTGGCGGGATACAACCGTAGGCCTGCACGCCCGTCAGATTCTGGAAGATCGAGAAGACCGCGTCTTCCATCTCGACCGACATGTAGCAGGCCTTGCGGAACCGGATGTCCGAAGAGATCGGGCTATTCATGTTGAAGAACATGTGGAAATACGAAAGGCTCCCGACCTGCAGCACCTCGACGGTGTCCATCGCCATGAACCGCGGCACGTCCGCCGCCGGCATGTTGTCGGCGATGTGGATTCCGCCGGACTCGAGCTCGAGCATCATGACCGAGAGCTCAGGGATCGGGCGGTACGTGATTGTGTCGAGGTTCGGGTAGACCAGCCAGTAGTCCTCGTTCCGTGCGACCTTGATGTGCTCGCCGGGCAGCCACTCCACGAACACGAAGGGTCCGCTGCCGACCGGGTTCAGGTTGAACTCATCGTCGCCCATCGCGAGGACCGTGTCCATCGGGACGACCGCCTGGGTCTCGTTGCCGAATC
This sequence comes from uncultured bacterium, assembly GCA_965602415.1. Classification (GTDB taxonomy): domain Bacteria; phylum Bipolaricaulota; class Bipolaricaulia; order UBA7950; family UBA9294; genus JANQEA01. The sequence goes on from CBFCYU010000023.1 coordinate 12,984, forward strand.
CCGGTGCAAACGGTGAGTACTCCGGCTTGGTGATGATGTCGACCGTGTACTCATCGATGACAACGGCTTCTTCCATCCAGATCAGCTCAGTGAGGTTCGGCGAGTTGTTCGCTTCGTCAGCGATCCAGTTGAACGTGAACGCCACGTCCTCGGCGGTCAGGTCCTCCCCATTGTGGAACTTGATCCCCTCGTTGAGGTAGAAGCGGACCTGCGACTCGCTGAGAATGTCCCAGGACTTCGCGATCCACGGCGCCGGCGTCAACGTCTCCGGATGCAGGATGATCAACCCGTCGTAGATGACGTCTATTACGTACGAATCGTACGCTGAGTTCGCAATTCGCGGGTCCAAGTCTTTGAACGTCTGGCTCACGCCGACGACCAAGTCGCCGCCGACGGTTGCGCCAGGCGTCTCAGGGACAGCGGTATCCGCTACCGCGAGGAACCCGAATACCAGCAATCCAAGAGCTAAGAACAGCCCTATTCGTTTCGTCATCGATGCCCTCCTTGAAGCTAGGTAATCGAAGTTCGAACAACTGCGATGCCCCATCGAATGGAGCCGCCAGTCGTTAATCGAACCAGAATGCTATCGCCACGGACGCGCCCGCGAATTCGGGCGGAAGGACCAGTTGCAGCGTCCCGCCCTTTACGACAACCACGTCGATGTACGCGTACGTATCCGTGACCGCAACCATCGTCGGCTCGCCGCCACCGAACACGATGATGTTCGACGCATCGAACTCGACTGCAGTGTCGAAGATGATCGCGAGCCTGGCCGCGTCCGCACCCGTCGCGTTGTCGAACAGCAATACGTTGTAGACGCGGGGTTCAACGACTTCGCCCGCGAAAGCGATAACGCTCGCGAGCAATACGAGACCCAGCAGAACCACTTGAATTCTTTTCACTGCCTCGCCTCCTTGATACTGAGATCAAGGGGATGCCTTTTCGCTGGGTATCCCCAGACCTAACTACTTGACTCACCCAGTCGACGTCGGCGGAGCGAGCCAACCCGGCAACCCGAACCTAGTGAATTGGCTGCTCAGTATACCGATCGAGTACGGATGAAGTCAACGGTGGTGCCGATCGAATGCGGGCACGCAACCCTCCTGCGCTGGTGTCAGGTCCGTCTCAGTCCATAGGTAACTTCGCGTACAGCAGGCAAACAGCAATTCCGTCGTGAAACAGGCTCATCCTGGACAGCGTTTTGCCCTCCGGGGACTGCGGTGGTGGGCGGTTCGGGCACTGAACAGGGCGGAGCCACCCGGCCCCAAGATGAAAGAGCGATGTGCGTCTCGGGCGACAGAAGCCGTCGGGTCCACGGAACTG
>CBFCYU010000024.1:0-14086 GCA_965602415.1 uncultured bacterium
CAGGGTTGGGACGCCGGCGACCGATTGATCCTCAACAAGGCGGGGAAGGTCGTCTTGCTTCCCGGCAATCAGGTCGAGCTGAGAGCGGCGCCGGTGGTCGGTGCGGTCGTGGGAAGCGGAGACGATCCGGTGATGTCTCCGATGCTGCATACGATCGCCGAGGATCTACAGGTGAACGGGACGATCACAGCGACCGAGGCGGGATCGGCCTCAGGCGCACTGGCAGTCCAAGCCGGCCCGACGGGCAGCCGCTCGAAATTCACGCTCACTGGGTATGCCCCGGGAGCCTCTGGCGACTTCGCCTCATTCATCATGCGGACGGACAACCAAGACGCCGTCTTCTCGGTGAAGGATGTATCGGCAGACACGTGGCACAGCGCGTTCGACTTCGAGTATCTCAATGCCCTGTTCGATTTCAAAGGGAACGAGGTGAACAACGTTGGCCGGCTTGGCGTTGGCACGACGACTCCGAACGAGCAGCTGGAGATCACCGGCAACTTCCGGCTGCCCGCCACCACGGCGACGACCGGGATCATCTACTCCGGCGGGAACCCGTTCATTCACAACTACGGTAGCTGGAACACGTTTGTCGGCGAAGACGCAGGCAACTTCTCGATGACGGGATACGGCAATACGGCGGTCGGCGAATACGCGTTCGACGAAAACACCACGGGAGCCTGGAACACGGCGGTCGGCTACGACGCACTCGACCGCAACGAGTCAGGACACTACAACACGGCAGTTGGCTCCAATGCGCTCGATTACAACACCGCTAGTGATAACACAGCGGTCGGCCACTCGGCGCTCGACACCAACGTCACGGGGTGGCGAAACACGGCTCTCGGATCCGAATCCGATGTCTCCACCGCAAACTTATTCAACGCCACGGCGATTGGCTACGCAGCGATCGTTGACGCCTCCAACAAGGTTCGCATTGGCAACACCTTCGTCACGGCTGTCGAGATCGCGGGCATCCACGGATCAATTACATCCGGCGGCATAGCTGTCTATGTCAACAGCAACGGGCTGCTTGGCACCACAACGTCCTCGGCGCGGTTCAAGACGGGGATCGCTGATCTCGGCTCGACGAGCGACGTCCTCTACAGCCTGAGGCCGGTGACGTTCCAGTACAGACCGGAGATCGATCCGGCCGGGATCACCCAGTACGGCCTGATCGCCGAGGAGGTCGCAGAAGTGGCACCGGATCTGGTCATCAACGACGAGAACGGTGACCCGTACACCGTCCGCTACGAGCAGCTCGTACCGATGTTGTTGAACGAGTTGCAGGAGTTACGCGCAGAGGTGGAAGCACTGAAGCAAGCTGTCGCTTCGATGAGAGACTGAACCTCTTCGATCCGATTGCATCTGAACCCCATTGGGGAACCGCCCCAGCGGGGTTTCCTTGCGTAGGTTTCCTGCCCCACACAGGCCACTGTGAGCAACTATGAACCGCCCCGGGTTTGACGGAGGCTCCGTTACCAGGAATATGAGAACCTGGAGAGAGGAGACCGTGACCCATGGCAAGAGGATCGAAGTACTCGCCCGAGCTTCGTGAGAGAGCGATACGGCTGGCGCGAGGCTCGGATAGAGCGATCTCGGCCGTCGCCCGTGATCTGGGAATGCATCCCGAGACGCTGCGAACCTGGGTACGTCAGGATGAGGCAGATGCCGGGAGTCGCACCGACCGACTGGCAACGGCGGAGCGCGAGGAGTTGACAGCACTGCGTCGGGAAGTGCGTGATCTGCGTCGAGCCAACGAGATCCTGAAGGCGGCGAGCGTGTTTTTCGCACGGGAGCTCGACCAACCCCGTCCGAGGTGAGCGCGTTCATCGATCAGCACCGCGCTCGTCTCGGGGTCGAGCCAATCTGTCGGGAGCTTGAGGTGTCCGCCAGCGCATACTGGGCAAGGAGGACAAGACCTCCGTCGCTTCGGGCAGTTCGTGATGCAGTTCTTCTCGGTGAGATCCGCCGCGTTCACGCCGAGGCGTTCGAGATCTACGGGCAGTGGAAGATGTGGCAGCAGCTTCAGCGCGAGGGGATCCCCGTGGCGCGTTGCACGGTGGAGCGTCTGATGCGCCAGCATGGCATTGAAGGAGTACGCAAGGGGAAGACGCGTCGCACGACGATCCCCGGTCCCACACCGGTTCCCGCACCTGATCTCGTGCATCGCAACTTCAGCGCGGACCGTCCCGACCAGCTGTGGCTGGCTGACTTCACCTACGTCCGTACTCAGGAAGGGTGGAGCTACCTCGCTGTCGTCCTCGACGTGTACACGCGGCGGATTGTCGGCTGGAAGCTGGCGAGCCACGTGCGCCAGTCGCTGGTCAGCGATGCCTTCGAGATGGCGTTGGTAGGCCGTCACGAACACGAGGATGGAGAGATGATTGCCCATTCAGACAACGGCGCACAGTACACGTCCTACGAGTACACGAAGCGGCTTGTCGACACGGGCATCGCGCCAAGCAGGGGGCGTACCGGAACGGCGCTCGACAACACCATGGCGGAGAGCGTGATCTCCACGATCAAGACCGAATGGATCAAACGCCACATCTGGAAGACACGGCTACAACTGGAACTCGCTCTCGTCGTCTACATCGGCTGGTACAACGCCCATCGACTGCATCGCGCCTTCAACGGCAAGGGGCGTACGCCACTGGAAGTCCTCGAACAGTACAATCAGCAGCAGGCGGCTGCCCGGGCAACCGTGGCATCCACGTAATTCGGCCTACGTGGAACCCGGGGCGGTTCACTAGGAACGTGATTGACTATCCAACTTCCCGCAACAATCGCCGTCTTCTGTTGCCGGAGCTAGGCAAGTTCGCCCGTGTGAATGGAGCACGGACCGCGCCTTCCCTCAGACCACCTCCGCGGAAGCTTGGCCGACGTCGCCAAGGTGCATCAATTCGGCCCCTGGTTTTCCTATGCCGTTGGAGCGTTTGAGGCGACTAGCGGCCCCTTAGAAGCGATTGGCCTTGCGGGATCGGGGTTATCCCCGTCGTACAGCTGCTTCTCGAGACTGCGTTTTACGCGTGTTCGCGCACCCTCTGTCGCGTTCATGTTGCGTTGCCGTGGCAGAACGCCTTCGCATCTTCCAGAACCTGACGAATCCGGCTTTCGGGCCAATCTGAGTTCTCGAGCCGTGTAAGCTTCGTGAAGTAGCCGCGCTCGTGGGCGATCCGGTTCCGCACATCCTCGATCTCACCGACCAGTGGATCCCATGTTGGCGAAAGCACGAACCGGTTATGCTGGGTCACGTGCTTCGCAGCTGCCAGAAGGCCGGAAAGCGTGACCTTCTTGGAGTGGTTGGCGCAAATCTCACCCCAAGCGGACTTAACTCTGTCGGACGCCTTGGTCAGCGCTGTTGAAGGCGCAAAGCGCCGTAGGTTCTCATAAAGGATGAACTCGACGTTCACCGCAGCAACGAGAAGTGCCGCAGCGTATTCGTTCTCACTGAAGAGGCGATCGACCTCTTGCCAGCTGATGACGAGGAGGCCTCCTGCTTTGAGACTGCTACTTGCGGTAATCGCACACTCTGCTAGTCGCACACGATCCCTCGATTCGCAGTGGGGACACGGACCATCTTGTTGCAGGGGTGCATCACACTCACGGCACTTGTCGTACTCTGTGGGAGCCCTCATTCGTTGCTCTCCTCAGCTAGTTCCCCGGCGCACTCGAGGTTGAGGGCGAGGAGGCGTTCGAGGATCTGGTCGTTGGGGAGGTCGTGGGGCCAGGCGTAGGCTTCGAGTACCGCCTCGTCGAGCTGCTTGTGGGCGAGGTCGAGCCAGGTCGGGCGCTGGTTGTACAGGTTGGTGAGGGTGCGCTTCTTCAGATCGGCTTCGCTGGCCCCTTCGGGGTTCAGCCAGCGGTCGCGCTTGGCAACTAGATCCTTCGCGGCGGCGGCGATCGCCTGAACGCGCGGATCGTCGGCCGGCTCCTTCCCCGGCGGCCACGGGAACGGGAATGTCTCGAAGCAGGTCGTTGGCGTGTAGCGGAATCCGCTTTCTCGCTCGCGCACTTGTGTCCCCTGCCGACGAGCCCACAGCTCGTGGACCCTGGAATGGAGGACGCCGAAGAAGTAGTCGTCCTCGCGGGCGAACACGATAGTGGCATCGTTGGCAAGGACCTCTCGCGCCAACCAGATGAAGAGGCGATGCTTTGAGTGTCTGGGCGTGGCGATGAACCTTCTCCTTGCTTTGACGGCCTCACGCATTCCGGGGCGAGGTTCCGCGTACTGCCACCAGCGCTCCGCATAGGCGCGCCTTCGGTTCTTCGAGCGGACTGGGTGAACGTGCTCCTTCACGTATTCGAAGGGCGCTTCGTATTGGGAGGCTTCCTCGACAGGCATGAGCACGAAGTCCACGGTCCAGAGTCCACGAGATCCGCGCGTGATATCGATGGCACCGCAGACAGGTCGTACCACGTCCGAGTTCGGTCGCCCGTTCGGATTGCCGGACTCCCGAAGCATCGCACTTGCGGTGTCTGCCGAGATGTCGAAGGAGCCTTTAGGCGAGGGCCCCTGATACGAGATCCCGAGATTCTCTGACAGGACTACACACCTCGTCAGATCGAGCGCAGAGGTAAGGTCAGAGTTGATTCCCTCGACAGGCCCTCCATCCAACTCGCGCACCAACTCCCCACCGTCATCAAACCCGATCATCGATACATGCACCGCAGCGCCTTCCAGGATCCATTCCCGATCGGACTGCGCCCAGAAGATGTCCCCGGTCTCCCTGATTCGATCAAGGACGGTGCGGTTCACGCCTCCTCGAATCGCCTGTGTCGCCAGCAACCCGGCTCGCGTAAGCTTCCTTCGTTCGACGTGAGATCTAGCTTTCTCGAACCAGTAGCAGCACAGATCGGAGAAGGCTGGAACACGGTCTTCGTACTCCCGGAAAAGGCTGCCGACGTAGTCATCGCCAAGCTCCTGGCGGATCCGATTGCCACCAAGGAACGGGGGATTGCCAATCACAACGTCGGCCTCGGGCCATTCGGGTTCGATCGGGTTCCCGTCCTCGTCGAACGCGAGGATCGCGTCCATCTCGCGAATGGTATCGAGCTTCTTGAGAATCGGCTCGGACGGCTGGCCGAACCCGTTCTCGCGGAGCCACTGGATGTAGCCGATCCAGATGGTGGCCTGGGCCAGTTCGTGGGCGTACTCGTTGATCTCGATCCCGTAGAGCTGCTCCGGTGCGACGGTGGGGAAGAACATCGGCAGACCGAGGCTGGTAGCGAACAGAATGACCTCCTTCTCTAAGCCGAGCATCTGCTTCAACGCGACGTAGAGGAAGTTCCCGCTCCCGCAGGCCGGATCGAGGACCTTGGTGTCGGCGATCTCGTCGGCGAACCCGGTCAGGCACTTCGACAGGCGGTTGCGCGCTCGCGTCTTCGCCCCGCCGGCGGAGTCGGCTGCTTGCCACTTCTCGTAGAGATCCCCCGCCTGCGCCTTCACGTCTTCCCAGCGCCGCCGAAGCGGCCGCATCAGCACCGGCTCGACGATGAGGAGGATGTCGTCTCGGCTGGTGTAGTGGGCGCCGAGCTGGGCGCGCTTGCCTGGATCGAGCCCGCGCTCGAACAGCGTCCCGAGGATCGATGGCTCGATGCTCGACCAGTCGAGCCGGCCGACGCGAGACAGGATCTCCAGATCGTCGCGGTCGAGCGGGAGCGCATCACGACTGTCGAAGACTCCGCCGTCGAAGTGAGGGATTCTTTCGAGTCCGAAGAACCCGCCGTCGGCCATGTGGCCGAACAGGTCCTCGATCAACTGCCGGAACCGGACCGGATCGTCCTTCGTCTCTTCGGTCATCCGCGTGAACAGGTTCTCGGGCAGGAGGCCGATGTCCTCGGCGAACAGGCAGAAGAGAACGCGGATCAGGAAGTGGGCCGCCTTCTCCGGGTCGTGCCCGGCAGCGCGGAGTGACTCGGCGAGCCTCCCGAACTCGGTCGCCGCCTGCTTGGTGACGCCTTCGGTCGTCTGCTCCGCGCGGAGCCGCTCCGGGTGCTCGAACGCGTTCCGCAGGACGGCGAGGCTGTCGCGGGTGAGGAGGTCGTCGAACGTGAGGGTGAACGTCCGCTTGATCGTGTTGGTGAAGTTGGTGTGAACCACGATCGTCTCCATGTCGGAGACGATGAGGAGCGGCGGATTGAGGAGCGCGTCGCGGTAGAGCTGGAGCTGTTCGTAGGCCGCGTCGAGGTTCTTGTGCTTGCCCTTGTACTCCCAGGCGAAGGCGCCCTTCTTCCAGACGTCGGCCCAGCCCTCGCCGCCGGTCCGCTTGGAGGCGCCCTTCTCGAACGTGAACGTCGCGCCCTCGGGATCGGCCGCCGCCGGCGTCGGGTGCCCGAGCATCCGGCAGAGGTCGATGAAGTGCTCCTGCGACGCGGCGCTCTCCTTCAGCTTGGAGCGCCGCCACTTGTCGACGAACTCCTGTGGCGTCATCTGCGGGTTGGTCATGCCTTTCGGATCTCCTTCCCAGTGTGTTGGCACCGCAGCCCATTGTTCCTTTCGTCCCCACAAACCCAAACGCCCCTGGGACGGTGCCCTGGGGCGCTGTCGGTCCGGTCGTCCTCTTCCGCAACCTCAAGCACGGAGTGGACACGACTGCGAAACCACTCGACGAGTCGCTTCACTTCGTTTGGGGTGGTCATTGGCGACCCTCCGGGTTGCTTGCGAGAAGCTTCACCCAGCGGCTTCTCGTGTTCGTGTCTCCCGACGTGAGATCGCAATCTGCGACCTCAAGATCCTGTCCTCGGCAACCGTTTCCAGCTCCGTTTCCAGTTGTTCGCGCGTCGGCAGCGTTGTCTCCGTCATGATCGCCTTGGTCGTCTTCTTCGTGCTTCTCGTCCTCCTGCTCGTTGCAGTCGCGGCGGTCAGTCGGTTCGCGTGTCCGATCGGTCGATTTCCGGTCGATTGCCGGCGACAGATTGACCCCGAATGATGCTCCTTGTTCATGCAATGGCTCAGCCACAATCGGTCGATTACAGTGAAACATCGGCCGATTGTCGGTCGATTAGGCACTCTTGGGGGCTCCGGAAATGACATAGCGAACGCTTCTTCCCTGGCCGATCCTGACAAGAACTCCAAGCTCGACCAAGTCCCTTAAGTCTCGTCCTGCTGTGTCGTTTGCGATTCCAAATCTCTCGACGCACCATCGCCTGACGACGTCTCCTTCCTCCACTACGTGACGGACAATCACTCTTTGCCGATCATTCAGCCGATCCTCAATGGATGGGGGCACGATTTGCCCAATAGCTGAGGCGGGGACCCGCAATCGATCAAGATCGTCCTCTGGGCCTGGCAATGTCACCTGGAAATACCCGGTATCCATCCCCAGCTTGGGCCTGTCGAGTCCGTGATCTAGCATGGCATTGCGCATTCGCCGGAACCCGCTTCCGCGCTCTTCGATTCGATGGAAGTACGAGAGGCATTGCGCAATGAGAGGGTTGCGCGAACATGGCTTGCAGTTGCCCTTTCGGAGCTTCGCCAGCGTGATTGGGGTTGGCGGACTCCCCGGGCTCGAGATCACCACGCGGTCAGAGAACACCTCGACCATGATCTTCCTGCCGCCGTCTTCGTAGTTGCGGTGGGCGAGAGCATTGACCACCGCCTCGCGAGCCGCCTCAACGGGATACTCGTCCAGTCGGACGCGGTTGAGCCCCACAACGCGCATGGGATGCCGAGTGTTCCTATCGATGAACTCCACCACCCTCTCGACGACCGATGGCATGGGACCCCGAATATCCTCTTGATCGTTCGGATCTCCGTCCGGCTCTTTGCCCCGGTACGCGTCAGCACTGACTCGACAGTGAGGAAACACGGCTGACGGATCCTTGCCCAGAAGGACCAACCCGGCCGCTGTTGCGTGATGCTCTGGATGGCCGGAGTCCCGAGCAATCAGATTGCGTAGCGCGAGAGCTGAAAGCACGTCGCTGTCCGTTAGTTCCTGGGCTTGGCCTTTCCCTCTCGTGGCTTCGATGAGGCTACGGCCTACGACGAGATCCAGCTCCGACAGAGGGACATGCTTTAGGAGTTGTGATTCAAATCCAGATGTCGCTTCGATCGTGTTGTCAGCAATCTCGTCTTCATCGCTTGTCGGCATGACGCCGAACCGCTTCTCAAGGAGCTTGGCGAGTGCGGCGCGAACCTCCTTCTGAAGCTCAATCACGTTGCTGAACCGCTTGCGCTTGAAGTTGTCTCTCTTCAGTTCCGCTAGGAGAGAGTCGGTTCCAGCTTCCCGCTTGATGTTGGCTGGACCGCGAATGAACGCAAGGATCGGGATCTTGTTCTCTTTCGCATGCCGGTACTCCCAGTGCGTGATCGAAAGACCACTGATTGGATCTCCGTACTCCATCCAGACCATCAGGATGTAGATCTGGCATTCGGTGACGAGATCCAGACACTCCTCCAGAGCGTCGTCAGGAGAAGCAGGTTCAAGCTCGTAGAGAACAGGGAGGCAATGCTTCTGCAGGAATGGATCGGTTTGGATGAGGTTCTGGACGATCAAGCGTTCATCCTCCAGCTCCTTCTGGACTGAGCTCACAAAGACCTTCAGCTCAGGCATCGCAACCCCTCGCTGCTACACATCGAACCCCAGCCCCTTCGAGTCGTTGCGGATCTTGCTGTGCCCGCGCATCTCGTCCGCCGCTCACCAAAGCGTCTCTTCTGCCCATCTCGCAACGTGTACTCCCGCCCCACAGACTAAAACACCCCTGGGGCGATGCCCTGGGCTGCGGTCGATTTGGTCAACGAAGCGTGTCAACGAGCTTGTCACAGTCTCCTACATCCTCTCTGCTGCATGAATCGTTGATCCTCCGGGAATCTTACGGCGGGGCTGCATTCATGACAACGGCAGCTCGGCCTTCGACCGAGTTGCTTGCGAGAATGGTGCTGTCGCGGCGCCGCCACTCTCGTGAACGGAGAGAGGCTGGCTACTCGGCGGGCGGGGCCGAGTAGCAAGGGCGGAAGCTCCGTTGGGTGATCGGCTTTCGCTATCCGTGTCGGCTTCCGCTGTGCGTGTCCGGCTCGTGGGATGTAGCGATCGGCGGTCTATGGTGCGGTCGATGCGGGCGTTCGCCGGACCGCATGGGGTGCGCGGTCAACGCTCGACACGTCGTAGATGGTGTCGATGTTGGCCTCGGTCAGACCCCATGGATCGACGCCGAGCGCGAGGTAACCGCCCTCGACGGCGGTCTCGGCGAACGCGTAGGTCCTGCCTTGGTAGTCCCAGAAGCTTCGGTCGGGATACTGATTCACGAACGACTGCTCGACGGGGACCCAGGCGACCATGTGGTCGATCCTCCCGTCGCCATCCGTGTCGACGACCACCATCAGGGCGCCGTGTCCGAGCGTCCGGACCAGGCTGGTGTAGAGGATCGCCGTGTCCTCGCAGTCCCCGATCCCGTCGACCAGCGTCTCGATTGGGTAGCGGGGATACTCGAACCACAAGGGATCGTAGACGTACCGGATGCAGTGCTGTACGAAGAAGAGGGCGTTTTCGAGCGCCGCGTGGTAGTCGCCGGCGGTGACGTCGAGGATCTCCTGCGTGACCGTGCCCAGATACGCGTCATCGAGAGGATCGATTACGTACTCATCGTAGTCGCGCCCAGTCCACGCGATCCGCGGTTGCGATCGGTAGTAGTTGTACAGGTCAGCCGGGATCTCAAGATCACAGCTCTGCGCCCGTTCGTCGTAGACCCATTCGTAGTGCCGCGGCAGGGGTATGGAGCCGCCGATGGTGTTTGCGATGCTTACTTCGTTTGTCGCGGTTCGCACGCCGCCGTCGTTGTCTCGAATCGTCAGGACGACGTCGTACGTTCCCAGAGCCTCGTACCGATACGACGTCAGGACGCCACTGCTCGTCATTCCGTCTCCGAAGCTCCACTCGTACGCCACGACCTGCCCGTCAGGGTCGTAGGAGGCGTTTGCGTCGAACCGGATTGTCTGCCGTGGATACGCCAGGGACGGGGAGACGGAGAAGGCGGCGACCGGAAGCGCGTTCGATTCCCGAACGAGAATCGTGACGGAGGCGCTCGCTCGGGCATGTCGCTTGTCGATGACGGTCAGGGTTGCCTCGTAGGTCCCGGGAGCCGAGTAGGTGTGCTCGACCTGCGGCCCGTCTCCGTCCTCTCCGTTGCCGAAATCCCACCGATACCGGCGGATCGTGCCGTCCGGATCCCAGGAGCCGGTCCCGTCGAAGCGGACGGTCAGCGGCGCGATCCCCTCGGTCCGGTCCGTCTCGATCGATACGATCGGAAGGGCGTTCGGGAAGAACAGGCACCCGCTGATCGACAGGACGAGTACGGTCACCACGAGGGCGGGAGCTGCAATCCAACGTTGGGAAGGGCGACGGCTCGTTCTCGGTGAATGGGTCGGTTTTCTCATCACGGCGAAAGGATCACCGAAATCCGCGTCCGTGCCAAGATCTCAGCGTCGATCCCACGCAGCTCGCGTTCGATGGGCTCCGTGCGGGGAGTGTCTTCGGTTCCCGGGCTCTGCGTGAGGTGCGGCCGCGCTTGACGGCGCGGGTCGGTCTGTTCTACTCTTGGGATGCGGGGCTCCGCCCTCGAATGTCCCACGCATCAGAACCGGTTGTCGCACTCCGTCGCGGTGAGCCCGAATGGAGGCGAATATGCGAAAGGGACTCGTGTGCTTGTTGGTTATCGCTCTTGCCGGACTGGCCTTCGCCGCGCACGGCGGATCTCTGATGGTATCGAAGACGGCCGTTCAGCGTCTGGACGAGCTCAACCGGATCTTGGATGAAATCCTCGAGGGTCTGGAGGCCGGGGCTCTCGGACTTGAGGAACTCGCAGACCGAATCGAGGAAGCATTCACGGCATTCGAGAACGTGCTGGCCGCGATGCCGGTCGCGGGGGTCCTGTTCTCCGACGTGTTCGGCGCGCTCTACGACATCCAGTACGCCCTCAACGACGCCGCAGACATCGTCGACACGAGGATGGCACCCAGCCCCTATTCGCTCTACCTCGCGTTCGCCGACGCCCGACGGGCGAAGGACTCGCTGCGGTGGTCCGCGTCGGGAGGGCTGATTCAGAAGCAGCTCGAGTGCGCAAAGGGCAGGGCCCTCGTGATGGTCTATCCGGGGTTCGACTGCTACAAGCTGAAGGGCAAACTGCGGGAGTTGATCGACGCGGGCACGTGTGTCAGTGTCGCCTGGCGGGAGGCCGAAGGCTACATGCCGCCCCCGATCGCTGCCTTCGACTACGGCCCGGTGGCCGTTCGCTTGTACGATTGCCTCGGAGGGGCGTTCCAGACCAGCCCTACGTTCGAGATGCGCCGGGACGCCGAACCGGGGGAAACGGGATTCACGGAGACCTACACGTTCGGCGATCCGACGGCGGCGGTCCACATTTCGCAAGCGCCGCCGGCCCGGCATCCGGCGCTAATGGATTCGGCGTTGGCGAGCGACGTGGTGCGCGGCGCGCCGACCCGCATCGATCCGACGCACCCGCTCCAGATCGATGATATCGTCAAGCCGTGGTACTCGATCGGCGAGCTCTGTAGCCCGGTCCCAATCGAATGGAGGTACTACGATCCCGCTGGGTCGCTGGTGTACTCGGATGCGTCGACACTCACTCCGGCGGACTACGGCTCGAACTGCCTGTCGAACTACTCGAGCGCCGGGTGGACGACGCTTCGCGGCCCGGCGTTCGGGATGGGTGGGACGTACGCGGTCGAGCTCTGGTTCGACGACACGTACAGCGCGCTCCATCGGTTCACCATGAGCGGTGCCGGCCCGCAGCCACCGATCGTCAACGACGACTTCTACGTGATGGACGAAGACTTCGTCCTCGTCGTGAACGATGTCTTGACGGATCCTCCTGTGTTGCGGAACGATGGCGATCCGAATCCAGAGCCGCTGCAGGCGAAGCTTCAGGAGGGACCCCACCACGGCGAGCTGGATCTCAACGCGGACGGGACGTTCACTTACACGCCGATGACCGACTTCTACGGCGTCGATTGGTACAGCTACGTCGCGGTCGATCCGGGCGGTCTGGAGGGCGTCGGCGAGGTGACGATCCTCGTCAACCCAATCGATGACCCGCCGATCGCGAACGATGACGTGTATGACATCGCGATCTCGCCGGACGAACGCACGTGGACCGTCAGCGTCCCGACCCTCGGATGGTCCGAGACGGGGACCTTCGTGGAGGACGGTGTGTTCATCGACATCCCGGCCCCCGGCGTGCTGATCAATGACGCCGATCCGGACGGGGATCCGCTGCTGGTCGTCCCCGGCGACACCGCCCCGAGCTGGCTGACGATGAGCGCGGACGGCTCGCTAGTAATCGACATCCCCGACCTCAGCGACGTGCCTGAGTCCGCCCGCCTGTGGTACGGCGTCGTCGATCCAGGCGGGCACGAGTCGACCGCAGGGATCGAGATCCGCATCCTCTTGCAGGAAGGCAGGGAATAGCCCGCGCCGGACCCCTTCTAGACGAGCAGTAGGATCCCGAAGACGACTTCGAAGCCAAGGCGAGGCCAGTTCGGCCTCTTCTGATCTGGGAACGCCCCGCGTTCCTTGCGGTTTCGCTGTTCTGAAGAACGCGAAACACGGAGGCTCGGCGTGCCATAGCTTGCTCCAAGCTAGATCAACAGCAGCACGCCGAACACGATCTCAAACGCCAGACTCGCCCAGTTGGTGGGCGTGGCGGCGTGGTCGAAGTAGATCGATGCCGCGCGGACGACTGCGATCAGCAGGTATCCGATCCCCACGGTCCCAAAGGCGGCCGCCGTGCGGTAGATGAGCGCTGCCAGACCCAGTCCGACGAACAGGCCTCCGAGAACGGCTCGGATCTCCGAGACGCCGCGCGGGTCGGCGGCGGTCAAGCCGGTGAATCGCTCGGCGGCCGGCGGCGAGACGATCGACATCACGCCAAACCCGATGGTGGCGACAGCGACAATCACCTTGATCCAGAACAAGAACGTCATGCGGTTCTCCTGTCCCCTTTCACCGACTACCAGTCTAGCTCACTCCGGCGTGCCGTAACGAATCGTGTATCTCTTGCTCGAAAGCGAAACGCACAGGATCGGAAACGCGCGGGGTCGAGTCTTGATTCCTGGTGCCCTGCGGCGCACGCCGCAGCAGTTCTGGGCGGATCGAGCGCATGTCGGACCGATCTTCGTTCCTGGTTTACCCTGAGGTTCCCCCAAACCGAGCGTGACATGTGTCACATTTGCCGCGCACCGGTGGGCACTGTGTGTGTGATGAACAACACACTCCGTCCAATCCCCGGTCCCCTCCTTCGGGATGTGACAGACATAACATCAAAGCGGAATGGCTCGGAGAGTCATTCCACCCAGCTGACCGTTGGGTAGCTAGCTGTCTGCGACCCTTTCGGGTCGAAAGGAAGTGGTGCGATTGATCGATCGACTCCGGGTGGTGAGAAGATGGGGGAGATTCCTGTCGATTGCCGCTGTCGTCGCGCTTCTTCCGGTGGTTTGTTCCGCTGACGATCCTTGCATGAAGCTGCCGGATCTTTGGCTCCCGCCGGATGGAACGCCCGGCTTGGCCGGTGGCGGGATCTCCGTGCAGGAAACGACGGGAGACGTCTGCCAAGGGGGCGAGGTCACGATCACCGTGACGATCGACAACCTGAGCTGCGGTCCGGCGGGGCCGTTCGACGTTACGGTCACCTACGACGGGACGACGAAACTCGTCGGCACGCAGCACGTCGATGGCCTTCCCGACTGCGAGTACACGGTGCTGACGTTCGTCTGGGACACGGATCACGTGCCGACGGGCGAATACGAAATCGTCGCCTGCGCCGATATCGGGCACGCTGTCACGGAGCTGAACGAGGGGAACAACTGCCTGACGATCGAGACGAGTCTGTGGATCCGTCCGAACGAACCGCTGATCGAAGTGGAGAAAGCCGCCATCGACCCCAACGGGGGGGGTGTCTACCCGGGGGACACGATCCGCTACGAGGCGGTCCTCCGCAACGAGGGCTGCGCCGATCTGGAGGACGGGCCGGAACACGAGTTCACCGACCTGCTCCCGGCTGGCGTCACACCGACGACGTACGTCACGGCGACGTCCGGAACAGCCACGTTCGAAGGGGATGAGGTTGTCTG
>CBFCYU010000025.1:0-14021 GCA_965602415.1 uncultured bacterium
ACGTACATCCCCCAGTCGTAGACGTCCGGAAAGACCGGATTGTCGGACGTGCCAAGGCCGTGCGCAAACAGATTCTGCACCCACATTCCGCTGCTGGCAACGCGCAGCGTCTCGAGGTATCCCTGCGAGTGGAAGCCCATCGCCTCCTCCTCGGTCGCCTCGCGCGGCGAGAGGACGTGGACATCCGGGCGATCGACAAGACCGTACGCGCGGATCAGTTCGTAGGTCAGTCCGAGCCGGTGGATCTTGAACGGGTGATGGGCGCCGAAGTCAAAACGAAGGAGCGACGTCGGATCGATCAAGCAGTAGCTCGACACGCTCGCTCCCTTCGAATCGTCGGTTTCGCTAGATCGGCCAGAGATCGATCAGATCATCGACCTCAAGACCCCACGGATCGACGCCGAGGGCCATGCTCTCCGAGGCCGTCTCGGCCACAGCATACAGCGTTCCGTCCAACTCGAACACCGTCGCTCCCGGCCCCGCGAAGGAACCGGGGACCTCGACGAGCGCGAGAACGTGATCCGGCGAGCCATCGTCGTTGGTGTCGACAAACGCCAAATGCCACGCGACACCGCGCGCCTTCAGCAGGCTGACGTACAGGATCGCCGTGTCCTCGCAGTCGCCCTCGCCGTCGACAAGGGTCTCCAGCGGATAGAGCGGCCACTCCACGTCGGGCGGATCGGCCAGGTAGGCGATCGCGCCCTGGACGAACGCCAGCGTGCACTCGGCGTATGCGACACCATCCCCACCGGATCGAGCCCACAGGAGGTCGGCGAGGTCCCCCAGTGTCGGGTCGTCGAGCGAATCCTCGACGAACGCCCCGTAGTCGTAGTTGTCGACAAGGGGTATCCGAAGGCGGCCGCGATACGTTTGATAGAGGGCCCACGGAAGGGCGAAGTCAAGAAGCTGGTCCGCACCGTCCCACGTCCAGTCGAACCGCCGCACGATGTGCCCCTCGGGCACATCGACTACGGCGATCGTCGCCATGCCGGCGTCCTCGAGCCCCTCCGGGTCCGTGATTCGCAGAACCACGTCGTAGCTGCCGGCGTTTTCGTACGTGTGCGTTGTCTTCGCGCTCGAACCGCTCGTCCCGTCGCCGAACGACCAGGCGTAGGTCAGCGAGTCGCCGTCCGGGTCGATCGATCCCGATGCGTCGAAGGAGAATTCGAGCAGGCGATACCCCTCGGCGGGAGTCGTTGTGAACGCTGCGATCGGCGCACGATTCGGCTGGAACAGCTCGCAGCTGTTCAGCGCGAGCGCCCCGAAAGCGAGCGCGGCGAGGCAGATCATGGTTCGACGATTCGTTCCCCTCATCATGGCAACGAGCAATTGTAGTCCGTCGGCTCGGCTCACTCAACAGAAAGCCTTTTCCGATGCACATTCTCGCGCAATCCTCCCTTTGACCCAGGATTTCATCTATGCTACCATCGGTCCCGCCAAAGGGGGGGGGCTCGTATGTACATGATTATCGTGGGGGCAGGGAGCATTGGGGTGAGCCTGATTGACCTCTCCGTCAAGGAGAAGAACAACGTCGTCGTCATCGACTCGAGCCCGGAGCGGGGGCGTGAGATCAGCTCGAGATACGATGTCACCGTGTTGACCGGGAACGCGACCTCGGCGGAGACCCTCCGCGAGGCCGGGGCCGAACGGGCCGACGCCCTCATCGTCACCACGAGCGACGATGCCGTGAACTTGATGGTCGTCTCGATCGCCGCCGATCTGGGGATCTCGTCGATCGTGTCGGTCGTCAACGACGAAGAGCACGGCGACTTCTTCCGTAAGCTCGGCGCCAACGTCATGGAGAATCCCGAGGACGTTGTCGCACATCACCTGTACAACGCCGTCAAGCGGCCAAGCGTTCAGGACTTCGCTATGTTGCCGCAGGACGCGCAGATCTTCCGCCTACAAGTGGCCGCCGAATCGCCGCTGATCAACCGGTCGGTTCCCGACGCGGTTAAGCGAGAGATCGTCCCCGCGTCGATGCGGATTCTGGCGATCGATCGGGACGGCGAGCAGTCGATCCCTTCCGACGACACAGTTGTCGAGGAGAACGACGTACTCACCTTCTTCTCGCTCGAGCCGGTCGGCGACGAGCTGATTGAGAAACTGACCGGATGAGCCCCTCCATCTTCCGCGGCCGACAGGACCTGTACATCATCCTCCGGGACCTGGGCCTGCTCGTTCCGGTGGTCGGGTTCATGGCCACCGTATCTCTCATCGTCCCGCTCGCCTTCGGGGAGCGCTTCGCCTTTGCCCCCCTGGCGATCACCGCCGGGGTGTCGTTCGCCCTCGGAGCGGCCCTGTACTTCCCGTTCCGGAACGCAGGCGAGGCCGAGCTGAAGCATGGGATGATCATCGCCGCGCTCGGATGGCTGTTGGTCGCCGCGCTCGGCTCGCTCCCGTTCGTCCTCACCGCGATGCTCGCGGAAGGGGAAGGAGCGTCCGAGACGCTCCTCTACTTCAAGGACCCGGCGAGCGCGTTCTTCGAGGCCGTGTCCGGATACACGGGGACCGGCCTGACGATGGCCGCGCGTGCCGACCTGTTGCCGAAGACCCTCCAGTGGTGGCGAAGCTTCACCGAGTGGATCGGCGGGATGGGCGTAATCGTCCTGATGCTTGCGATTCTCGCCGGGCCGCGCCCCGGTGCGGCGCGATACAGCCTGTACTACGCCGAGGCGCGAGGCGAGAAGATCCATCCGAGCGTCACGTCGACGCTGCGAACGATGTGGTGGATCTTCCTACTGTACACATTCATCAGCATGGTCGCGCTGTGGGGTGCAGGGATGCCGATCTGGGAGTCGATCAACCACGCGATGACCGGGATCTCGACCGGCGGTTTCACCGTCACCGGCAACAGCATCGCCACCTACAACAGCGTCGCAATCGAGATCGTCCTCATCCCGATCATGCTCCTCGGCGCGATCAGCTTCGCCGTTCACTACGAGATGATCCGCGGCAAGGGCCGGATCCTGTGGGAGGATTTCCAGACTCGCTGGTTCCTGGCAATCGTCCTGATTGGGGTCGTGTTCCTGACGCTCGAGAATCTGTTGGTGATCGGAGGCGCCGGGGCCGTGCGGGACTCGGCTTTCCAGCTCGTCTCCGCCATCACGTGCACCGGATTCCAGTCAGCCGATCTGAGCGTTTGGAGCCCGACCGGGAAGCTCCTCCTCGCCGCGGCGATGTTTATCGGCGGAGCGGCCGGGTCGACCGCCGGAGGGATCAAGGTCATGAGGATGCTGATCCTTATGAAGGGCGTCCAGTGGCGATTCCGCAAGATCGTCTCACCGCGCAGGGCGATCGTCCCATTCCGGCTCGGCGTTGCGACGATCGATGAAGCCAATGTGGGGCAACGGCTAGAGGATGCCTCGTTGATCACCTTCCTCTGGCTGATCTTCCTCGGCCTGGGGATCGTCGTCCTCCTGCACACCGTCTCCCGCGAGTACACGCTCTCCGACGTCGTCTTCGAGGTAGCGAGCGCCCAGGGGAACGTCGGCCTCTCGATCGGAATCACTCAACCGACGATGTCTCTCGCCAGCAAGCTGACCCTCTGCTTCAACATGTGGATCGGACGACTGGAGATCATCCCGGTGCTGATGCTCGCCCGCGCCCTGTTCCGCGGAGTGCAGTAGTCGGTCCGCGGGCGTCCGCCGCACGTCCACGAAATGCCCATACCTCGGCGGTATACTTGGGCCAGCCCCGATGGAATGAAGGAGGACGTGTGTTTCGAAGAAGCCTTTCTATCTGCTGCATGGTCGTGATCGCCGCATGCTCCATCGCGCTCGCCTACGACCGATCGGAGTTCCTCTTCCTCGACGAGATCGTGGTCGGGATGACCGGCGTCGGCAAGACGATCGTCGCCAAAGACGTGATCTCCGAATTCGCCGTCGAGGTCCTCGGGATCATCGACCAGCCGGGGACGCTTTCCGACTTCATCGTCGTCCGCGTCAGCGGCGACGCAATCGGCCGCTCCGGCGGGATCGCGCACGGGATGAGCGGTAGCCCGGTCTACATCGAAGGGAAGCTGATCGGCGCGCTCAGCCGCGCGGCGAGCTGGTCGAGGGAGATCATGCCGATCGGCCTCGTCACTCCGATCGAGCCGATGCTCGAGGTCGTCGACACCGCACATACGGCGCGTCTCGCCGGCGCACCGGACGCGTCGTCCGTACTCCGTGACGTTGCCGTCGTCGAGAGGCTTCTTCCCCCCGAGCCGTCTCTCGTCGCCGCGTTGCCCGATACGATTTTTGCCTATCCGGTCAGCACACCGTTGATCGCAGCGGGCCTCTCCGGGCGTTCGCGCGACCTGCTGATGAACGGCGTCACGGCGCAGGAAGCGCCGGAGGGGTGGATCGGCGACTTCCTCTCGGTTGACGTCGGACCCGAGTTCGACGGGCTGTCGACGCTGAACCTGATGCTCCTTCCGATGGCCGCGTACCAGCCGGCTACCTCGTCGATCGACGTTGCCGGCCTCGAGCCGGGAAGCTCGATCGGCGTCGCCCTCGCAACCGGAGACCTCGCGATCGGTGCTCTCGGGACCCTCACCTACCGCGACGGCGACACCCTCGTCGGGTTCGGTCATCCATTCATCTCGAACGGCGCATCGCACTTCCCGATGACGACCGTGTCGATCATCGACACGATGAAGTCGTTCCAGGCTTCATTCAAACTCGGGACGCTCGGAGACACGATCGGGACGATCTTCGAGGACCGTTCCGCAGCGATCGGAGGTAGAATCGGACCGTTGGCCGACACGATCGAACTCTCCTGGGGCGTCCACGACCTCGATCGCGGCGTCACGGAGGCCTACGAGGTTGGGCTGATCGACGAACCGCACCTGGTCCCGGAGCTCCTCCTTGCGACCGGGTTCGAGGCGATCGATACGACGCTCGACCGCATCGGCCCGGGAACGGTCGAGGTGACGTATGAGATCCTCGGGGACGGGATGCCGGCGCCGTTGGAGCGGACCGACATCTTCTTGAGTTCCGTCGACATCGCCGTCTACCCGCCGTGGCAGCTGGCGGGGATCGTCGCGTTCCTGCAGTACAACGCGTTCGACGATCCGAAGATCACGCGAATCGCCGCGTCGATGTCGATCACGGAGGAGATCAAGGGAATCCAGATCAACCACCTCGAGATCGACGACTGGATCTACGCGCCGGGCGACACAGTCCGCTTCCGCCTGGAGTTGCAGACTTACCAAGGTGAGATGCGGATCGAAGAAGGAGAGATCGTCATCCCCGAGGGTCTCTACTCGGATTACATCATCGTCCGCGCGTACGGCGGCCCGCGATACCTCGAAGGGGGAGAGTCCCCGCCCGCGTTCGTCGACCTCGCCGACATGATCGACGCTGTCGAGTCGATCCCGAGCTACAGCCAGCTCACCGTGGAGTTGTTCGCCATCGACCCGTATTCGCCCTACGGCGACGCGGTGTACGGCGTTACGGAAGTCACGTACGACTTCCCCGGTTACGTTGTTTACAGCGAGTATGAGGCCACCGCACTACTGAACGAGTCGCAGGCTCCGGTTGAGGCCGCCGAGGACAAGAGCCAGACGGCGCCGAACTGGTAGGAGATGTACCCACTCGGGGAGATCGCGACGATCGTCGGCGGACTCCTCCTCCACGGAGACGGAGCGACGCCGAGGCGGATCGTCCACGATTCCCGCGAGGTCCTGGAGGGCGACCTGTTCGTCGCCCTTCGCGGACGTCGGATCGACGGACACGCGTTCCTTTCGGACGCTTTCGCCCGCGGAGCCTACGGCGCGCTGATCTCCAATCCGGAATCGGCGCCAGTCGACGCCCGCAATCTGATCGTCGTCGATGACCCGCTTGCCTCGCTCCAGCGTCTCGCGGCGGCGTGGCGCGGCGCGCTCGACGCCACGTTGGTCGGGATCACTGGCAGCAATGGGAAGACGACGACGCGAGCCCTCCTCGCCCACCTGCTGCGGGAACCCGACGGGGTTCGCACCGTCTTCAACGCGCCGAAGAACTACAACACGGAGGTCGGCCTTCCGCTGGCCCTTCTGATGATGCCCACGACGGCATCGATCGGTCTGTTCGAGCTCGGAGCCGAGCGGCCTGGAGACATCGCGACGTTGGTCGACATCCTCGTCCCGGAGATCGGGCTGATCACGTCGGTCGGACCGAGCCACCTGGACGACTTCGGCTCGGTTGAGGCGGTTGCGAGAGAGAAGTGGTCGCTCGTCGAGGGCCTCCCGGTGCACGGGTACGCCGTTCTCAACGCCGATTCGACACACCTGCTCCGCCTGGCAAAGGAGGCGCCGGGCCGCTGTCTGACCGTCGGGCTCGAACAGGGTGAGGTCAGGGGGCGACTCGAACAGGAGGTCCCGCAGCTCGTCCTCGTCGTCGACGATCCCCCGATGCGGCTCGTCTGTCCGCTGATCGGCAAGCACAACGCGGGCAACCTCTTCCTCGCCGCCGTGACAGCGCACCGGCTTGGCCTTTCGCTCGACACGATCGAGGAGCGGACCAAGACGTTCGCCCCGGTTCCGCGCCGCCTTCAACCGATCCCCGCCCCATTCGGGACAATTCTCGACGACACGTACAACGCGAACCCGGCGTCGACCGCCGGTGCCCTGTACGCGCTCGCGCGGCTCGGGGGCGACGAGACGCGCCGCGTCTTCGTGTTCGGCGAGATGCGCAACCTCGGCCCCGACGCCGATCGCTACCACCGCGAGGTCCTCGATCTTGCCCTTCACCTTGAGATTGACGCAATCCTCCCGGTCGGAGCGCGGGCGGTCGGTGCGTGCCGGGCGCATCCTGCGCGCGCAATCACGATCGTCGATCGGGATGACCTCGGCGCCGCAATCCGAGATCTGTGCCGGGAGTCGGAAGATCACATCGTCCTCGCCAAGGGCTCACGGGCGCTGGAGCTCGAACGGCTCGTCGATGAGCTCGTGCGCGGCGGGAAGTGAGAGTCCGGTTCGCCGGCTAGACACTCTCGCAGGGCTCCTCGGTGAACCCCAGTCTCTCCAAGACGCCGCGATCGGAGTACGGGACGAATGCGTCTCCAACGATCTGGTACGACTCGTGGCCCTTCCCGGCGACCAGGACAACGTCACCCGGCTTCGCCTGATCGACGGCGCGGCTGATTGCCTCTGCGCGATCGACGATCCGCTCCCACCGTCCGCCCGAGGGGTGAAGGCCGGCCTCGATCTCGGCGAGGATCGCGTCGGGGTCCTCGTGCTTCGGGTTGTCGGAGGTCAGGATCGTCCGATCGGCGAATCGGCCGGCGATCTCTCCCATGACCGGCCGTTTGCTCCGATCGCTCTGTCCGGGGCATCCGAAGACGACGAGAAGTCGCCCCGCGGCCGGCCGCATGGCCTCCAGCGCTCGCTGAAGCGCGTCTGGAGTGTGCGCGAAGTCGATGACGCCGATCACCCCATCTGAACGCAAGAAGAACTGAGACCGCCCCTCGAGAGCCGGTGCGCTGCTCAAGCACCCGGCAATCTCTCGCAGCGGCACCCCGCGAATCGCAGCGACGCTCGCCGCGGCGAGCGCGTTCATCAAGTTGTGCCCCCCGGGGTGTGGGAGATTGGCGGGGGCCCGCTCGTTCCGCCACGCGAGAGTACAGCGCGTGCTACGCGGTCCGCACTCGGGGTCGATGCCCCTCAGATCGACGCCGGCGGTGAGGCCGTAGCTCACGACTTCGGCATCGCAGCCGACGAGCATCAACTCGCCGGCCGGATCGTCGGCGTTGACTACCGCGCACGCCGTCTCCTTCAGCCCGTCGAACAGGATCCGTTTCGCCCTCAGGTACGTATCCATCGTGGCGTGGAGGTCGAGGTGATCGTGAGTCAGGTTGGTGAACAGGCCGATGTCGAAGTCGAGCGCGTCGAGGCGGTGCCGCTCCAGGCCGATCGAGGACGCTTCGATGATCAGGCTTGCCGCGCCGGCGTCTCGCGCCTCGGCCGCAACCCGCTGGACGATCCGACTCGACGGCGTCGTCACCGCCGGTAATCCGCGCTCCTCGTTGGCCAGGGTCCCGATCACGACGGCCCGATCGGCCCCGAGCAGGTGGGCGATCCAATGGCAAACCGTCGTCTTCCCGTTCGTCCCGGTCACCCCGACGGTGAAGAGGCCCTCGGTCGGTCGCCCGTGGAATGCCGCAGAGAGCCGGGCGAGGGTGACGCGCGCGTCGTCCACGCTCAGAATAGGGACGGAGACCGCACAATCTCGTTCCGACACCACCGCGACCGCTCCACCAGCGATCGCCTCGGCGATGTAGTCGGCGCCGTCGTGGACCGCGCCGGGAACAGCGACGAATAGGGCGCCGGGGCGAACGTGGCGGGAGTCCTCGCAGACGTCGGTAATGACAACCCGATCCCAACCGCACAGCGGCGTGATCCCGATCGCGGCGGACAGCTCAGCGAGCGACGCGCCCAAGGTTCTCTCCCATCCGATAGACGTAAATCGCATGGCCACCCCTCGCCTCTCCGACGACATCCGGCTGCCATCCCCACATCGGGTGGTAGTACGAGACGACCCGCGCCCCCGGCTTCAGCTGGCGGCGGAGACGCTCCTGAAGACGAAAGTTCGCCGTCGCAGAGAGGAAGAGGACGACCACATCCGCGTCCGACACGTCAGCCTTGTACATGTTCCCACGGCGCACGTGCGCACGATCGGAGACCCGTGCGAGACGGATCCAGGCGTTCGCCACGAGGACGCGGAACGGATCGATTTCGATCCCGGTCGCACGGGCGCCGAACTCCTTCGCTGCGACGATGACAATCCGCCCATCACCGCACCCGAGATCGACCACGTGCTCGTTGGGCCGAACTTCAGCGAGAAACAGCAGCCGACGGAGCGTGACACGATCGGTCGGTTGCCACAAGGCATCGAGCGTCAGATTCCACGCAATCCAGAGGACGGTGATTCCCCCGATGACGATACCGATCGTCCACGCCATCTAGAATCGGACGAGCAAGCCGGCCTCGAAGACCGGACCAGCGTCCCAGCCGGTTCCCGACCTGCGAAGGACGTAGCGCGCCTGGAGGAACAGTTGCACGATGTTGTGCGGTGCGGCACGCAATCCCACGACCCCCTCGACGACCAGGCCGGTGGAGAACGGTGGCGGGGTCAGTGCGGCGCCGATCCCGAGTCCGAGGTACGGGTCGAGTGGCGGGATGAGCCAATGGGCCAGGAGATCCATCGTCACAAGCATCAATCCGGCAATGCCCGGCGTCGCAAACCCAACCTGCGCGCGGACGTCAATCGACTCGTTGATCGGTGTCTCCGTCAATGCGCTGACGAGGATCAATCCGGACACCTCGTAGCCGACCCCGAACCCGATCGTCACCGCCTGGAGGCTCACTCCGACCAGCCCCACCCCCACGAGGACCGCCAGCGAAGCCGTTGCCCACTTCATTGCTGCCCCCTCACAAACCTCATCTCGCGCGACGCGGAACGGCTAGATGTCGAGGGTCGTGATCTTGTCGCTGTTCTCCCAGATGAAGTCCCGCCGTTGCGCAACATCGCTTCCCATCAGGGTCGAGAAGATTTCGTCGGCCTCCAGAGCGTCGCGAATCTCGATCTTCTTCAGGATTCGATCCTCGGGGTTCATCGTCGTGTCCCACAGCTCTTTCGGGTTCATCTCCCCGAGTCCCTTGAATCGCTTTACGGCCAGGTTCCCGCTGTTCTCTTCCCGGTACCGCTCAAGCTCGTCATCGGAATGCAGATAGACGACCCTCTTCCCGTGCTTGATCTGATAGAGCGGCGGTTTCGCAATGTAGACGTACCCCTCCTCGACCAGCTTCGTCAGGTAGCGAAAGAAGAACGTCAGAATGAGCGTGCAGATGTGCGCACCGTCAACGTCGGCGTCGGCCATGATGATCAGCTTGTGATAACGGAGCCGATCAAGCGAGAATTCCTCACGGATTCCCGTCCCGACCGCGGTGATCATCGCCTTAATTTCCTCGTTGTCAAGGAGCTTCGACAGGCGCGCCTTCTCCACGTTGAGGACCTTCCCGCGCAATGGGAGAATCGCCTGGAAGTTCCGATCCCGCCCCTGCTTCGCGCTTCCCCCAGCCGAGTCTCCTTCGACGATGAACAGCTCCGAAGCCGTCGGATCGCGGTTCGAGCAATCGGCGAGTTTCCCCGGAAGCGCGGTGGCGGCGAGCGGCCCCTTCCGCCGTGCCATCTTCCGCGCCTTCGCCGCCGCCAGGCGTGCCCGGCCGGCCCCGACCGATTTCTCAATGATCGTCCGGGCCACCTTCGGCTTCTTCCCGAAGAGAAGCGTGAGCTGCTCCTGGAGGACGCCGCCTACGAGGCTCGCCACTTCCGGATTGCCGAGCTTCGTCTTCGTCTGCCCCTCGAACTCGGGACTGGGGATCTTGATGCTGATGATCGCGACGAGCCCCTCCCGGATGTCTTCACCGCGGAGGTTCGGGTCGTCCTTGCGGAGGATCTTCTTGTCGCGCCCGTAGTCATTCAAGAACTTCGTCAGCGTGCTCTTGAATCCGGTGAGATGCGTCCCCCCGTCGACCGTGTTGATGTTGTTGGCGAACGCGTGAATCGACTCGTCGTACGCCCCGGTCCACTGCATGCCGATTTCAATATCGATCCCAGATTCCTTGCCCTGAATGAAGATTGGCTTCGGATGGAGTGGCTCCTTCTTACTCGCCAGTTCGGCAACGAACGAGGCAATTCCGCCCTTGTTCTGGAACTTCCGAGTAACGCCCGCCGCCTCGTTCTCGAGGATGATCGTCAGGCCACCGTTGAGGTACGACAACTCGCGAAGCCGGTGGGACAGCGTGGGCATGTTGTAGTGGATCTCGCCGAAGATCTCTGAGTCGGGGAGGAACGTCGTCGTCGTCCCGGTCCTGTCGCTCTTCCCGACGGCCTCCAGCTCAGTCAGCTTCTCTCCCCGCGAGAACTCCTGCCGATGGATCTTGCCTTCGCGATGAACCTCGACCAGCAAATGCTCGGAAAGGGCGTTGACGACGGAGACGCCGACACCGTGAAGCCCGCCACTGACCTGGTAGCTCTTGTTGTCGAACTTCCCGCCGGCGTGGAGGGTGGTCATCACAAGTTCGACCGCAGGGACTCCCGATTCGGAGTGGATTCCGACCGGCATGCCGCGACCGTTGTCGGACACCGTTACGCGGTTGTCGGCCTGGATCGTAACGCGAATCTCTGTGCATGCCCCGACGAGAGCTTCGTCGATGCTGTTGTCCACGACTTCCTCGATCAGATGCATCAGGCCGGACTGCCCTGTGCTCCCGATGTACATCCCGGGGCGAAGGCGAACCGGCTCTAGATCTTCGAGGACTTTGATCTGATCGGCCTCATAGGCCTGTGTTTGCTGCGGTTGTTTGGCCATCTCACCACCCGGCCTAATTGTAGCGAAACGCGGTTGGGAGTTCAATCACAGGCGTTTTGGCTTGAGTTGGTCGGCACCTATCTGTAAGATTCATGAAACTTCTTAGAACCGGATGTAGGCGGGGCCAACCATGACGGAGGCAGGAAGAGGGCGAAACGGGCTAGCAGAACGCCACCTTGTGCCATTTCTCGCCGGGTACGCGCTCGGTAACACCGGCGACATGTTCACGCAGGTTGCCGTTCTCTGGACTGGCCTTTCGCTTTCGGGACGTGCCATCTCGCTCGCCGGGCTAGGTGGAGCCTGGACCCTGGCGTTGGCCGTGATGGGGCTCCTCTCCGGTCCGATCATCGATCGCTTCAACCGGAGGAACGCCCTCATTTGGCTGCACGGATGCTTGTCACTGTTGAGCTTGGGGCTCTTCGCTCTCGCTCACACCGGCCATCTGAGGATGTGGCACCTGCTGGCATACCTCATCGGGGAGTCCCTCTTCGGTGTGCCGTGCGGCATGGCGTTCGACTCGATCCTTCCGGACTTGGTGCGCAAGGATCGCCTGGTCCGAGTCAACGGACTTCTGAGTTCATGGGGGATGACCGACAACTTGATCGAAGCGGCGGTCAGCGGGGTCGTTCTCGCCCTCTGGGGGCCCGCACCGATCTTCCTGTTCAACGGAATCATGTATCTGTTCGGCTCAGCGTCGGCTCTTTTTGTTCCCGCGTCATCCGGAGTGGCCGGCCACAGACGTCGCAAAGACCGCTGGCGCCCGTGGGTCGACCTTCGCTTCACCGTACGGTACATCGTCCGCGAGCGGCTGCTGAGACGGTACATCCTCCTCGGGCAGATCGGAAAGCTGCTCTTCGCGCCGCTCTTCTTCATGGCGCCGCTCGTGGCATCAGCGCTCGACGTGGGATCGAAGGGATACGGATTCTTCCAGAGTTTGACGCTTGGCGGCGTGTTGGCGGGAAGCCTGCTGGCGTCGAGCATCGGGACTCGATGGCCAAAGGTGAAGATGTGGATCGGCGGTCAGATTCTCTACGCCCTCGGCTTTCTCGCTCTGGGCATCTTCGTCCATCCGGTTCCCGCGTTCGGCGCGTTCCTCCTCTTCGGGCTCGGCTGCACCGGTGGGCGTGTCTACCAAAGCACGCTCATTCAGCAGATTCTTCCATCTGAGCTTCGCGGCCGCGTGTTCGGGATCGGCGGGTTCATCGGCGGTGCACTGCAGCCGCTCGCACTGGCCCTCGCAATGATGTTCGTCGATCGTTCCGGCGTCGGCATCGTCCTCGCCGGTCTGGCCGGAATCCTCCTCGTCCTGTCCCTCGCCCAGATCCTCCTTCTCCCGTTGCGCGAGAAGGACTGGGTCCTCGCTGCACCCCCAGAGCACGCCCGGGCGGCGGGCGCCGACTAGGCGATCGCTGTCTCCAAGGCCGCGCCCGCGTGCAGCCGCGTCGTGTCAAGAACCGGGGCGGACAGATCTCCCTCATCGAGCAGCAGCGGCAGCTCGGTGCAACCGAGGATGACCGCATCGGCTCCCGCCGCGATGAGACGATCGGCGATCGCGATGAGCGACGCCTTCGACTCCCGCGCGATCAGGCCACGATTCAGCTCGTCGAAAATGATTCGGTTGACCTCGTCCTGCTCCTCGTCCGTCGGCACGGCCGTCTCGATACCGCGTGCCGCCAGATGGTCCTGGTAGAATGAGCCACTCATCGTGATCTTCGTCCCAAGGAGCGCCGCCCGCCGGCAGCCCAGTTCGCTCAGCCGGCCGGAGACGACGTCGAGGATCGAGATCAGCGGAATCGGAACCGACGCAGCGACCTCATCGAACACCCGATGGAACGTGTTGGTCGCCATCAGACCGATTTCAGCCCCGGCGTCACTCAACGCGCACAGACCCTCCGCCACCGCGCCGGCCAACGCCTGCCAGTCGCCTTCGCGCATCCAGTCAATGAACCACTGGAACGTCACGCTGTAGATGAGGATCTCGGGATAGCCGTGGTCGCCGAATCGGCGCGTGTATTCGCGCGTGAGGTACCTGTAGTAGCTGACGGTCGATTCGGGCGACGTCCCGCCGAGAATCCCGATCCGCTTCACGGGTCGCCCTCCGATTAGCTCCTGCTACAATCGCGGCCGAACGACATCGACAACCTCGGGGAAGTCGATCCCGAGTTCCTTGAGTTTCTCGACCGTCGGAATCCCCTTTTCGTTCCAGCCGCGCCGCTTGTAGACCGCGTCAATCAACTGCTCGTACTGGTCCTCGCGATAGGCGCGCACCGCAGTGACCTTTTCCGCGGTCGTCATGCCGGACGGATCGGTCCCGACCTTCTCTCTGAGCTGCTCATCGTACCGTTTGGCGCGGGACTCATACTCCTCCACAGTTACCGGTCCGGCGGAGCGATACGGGATCGCGTCATGCTCACGGGTTCCAAACCCCATCCGCAGGTTGAACACGCGCTGGAAGTTGTAGACCCGTTCCGACTGGAGAATCAGATCCTCTCCCTTGACATCGAGGCCGGTCACTCCGGAGAAGACGTCGCAGTAGTTGGCGACGTGCGCGGGAACCTTCGCCGGTTCGTCGGTCTCCGCGTTGTTGGCTGGCTCGACGTCATTCCACGGAAGCTTGCAGTGTCCGACCAGGCCGAACCAGGTTCGCCACATCGGGAAGTAATGGAGCGCCTCGGCCTTATCTT
>CBFCYU010000026.1:0-13998 GCA_965602415.1 uncultured bacterium
GTCGCGCCCCGTTCAACGGCGAGCGGCTCGCCCCAACCGCGGTAGGGTCCGAGGAACGCGTCGCGCTGCGTCTCGAATCCGGCGAGCGGCTCCGAGCAGGCGAAGGTTGCGAAGTGGTTTCGCCGTTCCCGATACTCGCTCTTGTGGACGATCACTCCCGCCTCGACGCCCACCTCGCCGATGTTCAGATTGCGCTGGAAGTTGGTCGCGTCCTCGAGCGCGTTCCAGAGGCAGAACTCGACCGCAGAGAACAGTGACAGCTGAGCGGGGGAGTCGCGACGATTGGTGAATCGCATGGACCAGATCTCGAGCGTCTCCCCGAGCGGGACGAAATACGTCGCCTCTGCCTCGATTCCGAGGTGCGTCGCCCCGATCACCGTGTAGCCGAGGCCGTGACGGCATGAGTAGCCCTGGAGTTCCTTGCGCGTGGGCTGCCACGTGGGCGACCAGTACGTACCGTCTTCCTCATCGCGGACGTACACGTACCGTCCGTTCCCATCCACCGGTACGTCATTGTAGCGATATCGTGTCAGCCGGCGAAGGCGTGCATCGCGGTAGAACGAGTAGCCGCCGGCCGTGTTGGAGATGATCCCGATGAAGTCGTCGGTCCCGAGGTAGTTGATCCACGGAAGGGGCGTGTCCGGTCGGAGGATTACGTACTCCCGTTGCCGATCGTCGAAGTGCCCGAACCTCATCGGTTCGCTCCGCCGGTCCGCGGAGCTTCGGCTCCCAATAGAAGAGGCCCGACGCTGATCGAGAAGGACCAGCGCAAGACCTTGATCCCCAAGGAACAGCGATTTACGACGAGACTGCGGACCGTGCGCCCCGACCGGGGTGTTGCGAAACGGCCGGCCGCGTCTTGTTTCGTTGGTCTATGCATGGAAAGACCTACCGAGAACCACAGGATCCCCGAATGACCAGCTCCGTCGGGAGTACGAACCGTTGTGTCGACGAGCCCCTTCCTTCCATCGCTTCTTCATCGATCAAGCGGATGAGCGTCTCGACGGCGAGTTGGCCGATCCGCTCGATGGGCTGTCGTACGGTCGTCAGTTCGGGATCGACCGTCAACGCGGAGGGGATGTCGTCGAAACCGACGACGGCAATGTCTTCGGGGACGCGAAGCTTCGCTGCCCGGATCGCCTTGATCGCGCCGATGGCCATCGAATCGCTCGCCGCGAAGACGGCCGTGGGCTTTTCCGGCAGGAGCCGCATCATCGCCGCACGACCGCCTGCCTCCGTGAAGTCTCCCTCTGCGACCAGTCCGTCAGAGACCGCCACGCGGTGCGTACTCATCGCTTCCCTGAATCCTTCGAGACGATCCTGCCCCGGCGTCATGTCGAGCGGACCGCTGATCACCCCGATTCGCTTGTGTCCCAGTCGGATCAGATGCTCCGTCGCCATGCGAGCCCCGCCGGTGTTGTCTACGTCGATGTAGTTCACGCGATCATCCGGGTGCCGTCCGATGTTGACAAAAGGAATCCCTTCCTCGAACAGGCTGGGGATCAGCCTGTCGTCCAAAGACGCATTGGCCGCGAGCACTCCGTCGAGGTATCCGCTTCGCGCCAAGCGATCGTGCATCACGCTCGATTCAACCGACGCGGTGAACAGGGAGAGGATCAGATGATACCCTAGTCTGTTGCACGCTTCCGTCGCGCCTCGAAGCATCAGTGGGAAGTACGGGTCGGTGAACAGCTTCGTGACCGATTCGGGGACCACCATCCCCAGGATGTTCGTCCTGTTGGTCGCCAGACTGCGGGCAACGGCGTGCGGACGATAGCTGCACTTCTCGATGGCGGCTTCGACGTGGGCGCGCGTCGTCGGGCTTACGTTCGGGTGGTTGTTGATGACGCGGGAGACAGTGGAGCGTGAAACCCCCGCGTGCTTTGCGACTTCATCGAGCGTGCGTGCCATGGTACCTCCGTGGGAGCGCTTGCAAGCGTATCACGAGAATCTACGCCTGTCAATCCCTCGAGTGCAACCTCTCCCTCCATCTGCGATGGTGATTCCACGCTGGGCGTGCTCGCATGGGGCCGCACAAAGCGAACGGCTGATTGGAGCGGAGCGAACTCTGGAGCTCAATCAGGAACAGCAATATTCGACATCCGCGACCTGCAGAAGAATCGCGGGCGGGAGAGCGGTGTGGCAGCTTGAAGCCGGAAGGCGCCCGGGCGTGCAGCGTCCATCCACCAGAGACTGCAGGAACATGCTGGGATCGGTACCAAGCGACCATGGATGTCCAAAAGAGTATTAAGTACGGGGATACAGAGAGATGAGTAGACCGATGGGTGAAGGAGAGGGCAGCCGATAGGACGGATGCTTCCGATGATCTGGAGCAAGGGATTGACAAAAGCTAGAACGGAATAGAGATAACGCAATGCTTGACAGTCGAGCGGATTCATGTTAGCATTGGGAGCGCTTCCAAGGAGGCTACATTGGACTTAGGTACCTGTGTCCGCGCAGTTGCAGCTTCGGTACCCCGATCCGTAGTTTCCTGCAGAACCGCAGACTCTCGTGCCACTCCATTCGACAACAGAACAGACTTTCATATGTCACTAGGCTGCGGTGTGCAATGGAGCATTCTTGTGAACGCCTCCGCTAGGTGATCGGCAACTCGTCTCGGGGGGTGATGTGCATACGCGAAGAACGGTGGAGGAAGGGCAAAGCGGCTACGTGTGTAAGGGAGGCTATATGTGGTCAAGAAGTAGGAATGTCATCAGCATATTGATGCTGATGCTGCTGTCTGTCGGACTGATCGGTGCGGTCGCTGTTGGGCAGGTGTATGAACGAAGTGAAACCCTCTACGTCAGCGGAGCGGCCTGGGGCCCAGCATCCACCTGGAATCCATTCCAGCCGGGAAGCCTCGCCAATACGACGGGAACGCTCGGTTTCGTCTATGAGACGTTGTTCAACTACGACCCGTTGACCAATACGATGATCCCGTGGCTCGCAGAGAGCGGAGCCTGGATCAGCGACAACGTGTACGAACTGACGCTTAGGGACGGGATCACGTGGAGCGACGGCCACGCGTTGACGGCTGCGGATGTCGCATACACGATGAATCTGGCCAAGAAACACGAGGCACTATGGTTTGCCCCGATGTGGAACTACCTGGTTAGAGTAGTCGCCGTCGGTGAGCTAGGTGTGCGATTTGAGTTCACGGATGCGCCTCTGTACCAGGAATTCGATAACAACCTCTACAACATTCCGATCGTTCCCGAGCATCTCTGGGAATGGAGAACAGAAGAGCACATCACGATTGGAGCCAACGCGAATCCGGTCGGCTCAGGCGCCTATCTGTATGACACGCACGGGTCTGACCGGAACGTATGGCTGCGGAACGAGAACTGGTGGGCCATCGACGCCCTTGGCCTATATCCCGCCCCGAAGCGCATCGTCGATATCCGCTTCTCGAGCAACAACGTCGCTCTCGGTTCGGTGATCAAGGGCGAAGTCGACCTGAGCAACAACTTCCTCCCCGGCGTCGCGGGGCTGGCCGACCAAGGCCTCATCACGACGTACTTCGAGGGAGCGCCGTACATGCTGTCCGCGAACACGGCCGTGCTGTTCCTCAACACGATCGTCGCACCGATGGATGACGCAGCGTTCAGGAAAGCTCTTGCCTATGCCATCAACGTGGACGACATCGTGAACGTCGCCTACGCGCAACTCGTCGCAGCTGCCAGCCCGACGGGCCTCCTCCCGTCTCTGTCGGCCTACGCTGACCGGGGCGTGGTGGCGCAATTGGGTTGGTCCTACAATCCAGCCATGGCCGCATCTATTCTTGCCGATGCCGGCTACGTCGACGTCAATGGCGACGGCTACGTCGAGGCGCCGGATGGCTCCGCGATCGCTCTGGAAGTCACCTGCCCGAGCGGATGGACGGACTGGATGGCGGCAATCGCCGTGATCTCCGACAGCTGCAAGGCCGCCGGCATCAACGTCGAGGACGTCACTCCGGACTACGGTGCTTGGAACACGCAGATGCAGACGGGTACGTTCAACATGACGCTGAACAACTGGGCCGCGATGAGCAACACGCCCTGGACGCTGTATAACCTGCTGTTCAGGCATCCCATCCAAGCTCAGATGCAGAGCGGGAATTTCGGCCGCTACGACAACCAGGAGGTATTCGACCTGGTCGATGCGCTAGCAGCAATCCAGACGAGCGATATCGCCGGAATGAAGGCCGCCTGTGCCAGCATCCAGGCCGTTCTGCTGTCCGAAGTGCCGATGATCCCGTTGTGGTACAACGGGATGTGGGCGCAGTACAGCGACGCCGTCTGGACGAATTGGCCGGTCGATGGCGCGAATACTCCCAGCCGCTTGCCGACCACCTGGTCGGGCTACTGGCAGTTGGGTGGTCTGATGACGCTCTGCGAGTTGGAGCTGAAGTAGACCGAGCCTGCTTGCTACCGCCCCTTCCGGTGCTACACTACGGAAGGGGCGGCTTCTCATACCTCGGATAGGCGGGAGCACGCGTGAGACGCTACTTCGGGAGAAAACTGCTGATCTATCTGGTCACGTTCTTCCTCGCGGTAACCATCGATTGGCTGATCCCGCGCTTGATGCCCGGGGATCCCATTCAGAACATGCTGGCGAGAGCGGCGCTGAACGCGAACGCCGCTGAGGTGATGCACACCTACTATACCCACGCATTTCGATTGGATCTCCCTGTCTGGCAGCAGTACCTTAGTTTCTGGAACGCGTTCTTCCACGGCGACCTCGGGATCAGCACGTACCTATTCCCGACACCCGTGGCCGACGTCATCAAGGATGCCGTGCCGTATGACATCTTCCTTCTACTTCCTGCGATCCTGTTGAGCTGGTGGGCGGGGAACAAGTTCGGCGCGTTTGCCGCCCGAACCAAGCGGCTGGACAACACGGTCCTGCCGATCGCGTACCTTCTGACGGCCACCCCGTACATGTGGCTGGGGATCCTGCTCGCCTGGCTGTTCGGAATCATCCTGGGTTGGTTTCCGATTGCAGGAGCGTACAGCTTTACGATGGGCCCCGATCTGTCCTGGACGTTCGTCGGAAGCGTCCTGAGGCACTGGTTCCTTCCGTTTGCCTCGCTATTCATCATCTTCTTCGGAGGCTGGGCGATCGGGATGCGGAACATGATCATCTACGAGCTCGAGGCGGACTACTCGCACTACCTCGAGGCGCTCGGAGCGCCCCGCAAGTTGATCAGAAGATACGCATTCAGGAATGCGATCCTTCCTCAGATCACCGGATTGGCGTTGCAGTTGGGCGTCATCGTCGCGGGTGCCCTTGTCACAGAGGTCGTGTTCTCGTATCCGGGCATCGGCTATCTCATCCTTGCGGCGATCCAGAACCAGGACTACTTCCTCGTGCAGGGGTGCTTCCTGTTCATCATCATGGGAGTCCTCTTGGCCAACTTCCTGATCGACATTGCCTACGTCATTGTTGATCCAAGAACGCGGAAGGGAATGGTTGGGGAATAGCGATGGCGAAAGCAGCCGACAAGAAGAAACGTAACGAGTTTCTCTACTTCACCCTGCGGAACAACAAGCTGAAGATTGGGGCCTTCATTTTCCTCTTCTTCCTGGTGTTGGCTGCTGTCGGCACGCTGCTCACTGAACACGATCCGGAAGCCTTTGTCGGCCCGATGTCGGACCCGCCATCAGCCGAGTTTTGGTTTGGGACCACGTTCTTCGGACAGGACGTCTTCGCGCAGTTCGTGATCGGACTACGGGCGACATTCCTTGTCGGAGCGCTCGGCGGAGGTCTCGCCACGCTGATCGGGATGCTGGTCGGATTTGTTGCCGGATATCGTGGGGGAATGATCGACGAGAGTCTGAACGTGCTGACGAACATCGTTCTCGTGATTCCCACGTTCGCGCTGCTTCTGATCATCTCAGCGTATTTCGAGGTGCGAGGACTGATCATGGAGAGCATCTTCATCGGAGTGACCGCTTGGCCCTGGGCCGCGCGCGCGATCCGTGCTCAGACGTTGTCTCTTCGTTCGCGGGAGTTCGTCGATCTGGCGAGGATGAGCGGGATGAAGCCGTTGCGAATCGTCTTCACCGAGATTGCGCCGAACATGATGTCGTATCTGGTGATGGCGTTCATCCTTCAATTCGGCGGGGCAATCCTGATCGCTGCGACGCTCGACTTCATTGGGCTGGGTCCGACGACGGGATTCTCGCTCGGCATCATGATGCAGTATGCGGTGCTCTGGGGCGCGCTCCCACTCGGAACGTGGTGGTGGTTCGTCCCGCCGGGTGCGGCCATAGCGGCGATCGTCGGCGCGCTGTATTTCATGAACGTCGGCCTTGACGAAGTCTTCAATCCGAAACTGAGAGAGACGTGAGAACGTGAGCCTGGAAGTCGAAGACCTGACGGTCACCTATCAGACGCTACGCGGAGATGTTCGTGCACTGGAGAATGCCACGTTCTCCATCGCGGACGGTGAGATCATGGGCCTCGCCGGCGAGTCCGGTTGCGGCAAGACGACGCTTTCCAACAGCCTGATCCTCCTCGTCCCGCCGATGCAACACGTCGGCGGGGGCGTCGTGCTCGACGATCAGGAGCTACCGATCGCCGACTTCGACGCAATGAACAAGCATCGATTCAAGGACATCTCTGTCATCCCGCAGTACGCGATGAACGCGATGAACCCGACGCGGAAGATCGGACGGATGGCGGCGGAGCTCCTCCGTTCGCGAAGAATCGATGCGAGGAAAGCGCTCCCTGAGCTGGAGAGGCGGCTCGACCTGGTCGAACTGAATCGCAACGTCCTCAAGATGTATCCGATCGAACTCTCGGGAGGGATGAAGCAGCGGATGGTGATGGTTCTCTCCACTCTGATGAACCCTTCCCTCCTTCTTGCCGATGAGATCACATCGGCGCTCGATGTGTCGA
This sequence comes from uncultured bacterium, assembly GCA_965602415.1. GTDB lineage: Bacteria > Bipolaricaulota > Bipolaricaulia > UBA7950 > UBA9294 > JANQEA01. Next base: position 6,886 of record CBFCYU010000026.1, read on the forward strand.
CGCAGAAGGCCGTCGCCAAGATGCTTGTCGGTTTTCGAGATCGGGAGATCGTGAAGAGCGTGATCGTGATCACGCACGACATGTCCATCCTCTACCAAATCGCCGACAGCATCCTGATCATGTACGCCGGGCAACTTGCGGAGAAGGCGTCCACGGAAGCGATCATTCATACTCCCAGGCATCCGTACACGAAGCTTCTGATCACGTCTCTGCCGAAGGTCGGCGTGAAGCATGAGGAGACACGTCTGGAAGGCATACCCGGGAGTCCCCCGATGCTTCTCGATCCGCCGGAAGGATGCCGCTTCAGGGAGCGGTGCCCGGTTGCGTTCGAGAAGTGCATCGAGGTCCCGCCGTTCGTCGAGCTGGAGCCGGGCCACTTCGTCGCCTGCTGGAAGGAGACCGAGTCGGATGCTTAGGTTCGACGGCGTATCGAAGACGTATCGCGTCGGAACGTTCGGCGGGAAGAAGCTCGAGGCGGTCAGCGACGCCTGCTTCGACGTGAAGGATGGCGAGGTCGTCTCACTCATCGGCGAGAGCGGAAGCGGCAAGAGCACCATCGGGAAGATGATCCTGCGTCTCATCGAGGCAAGCGGCGGGACGATCTCGTTCGACGGAGAAGACATCTCCCGATTCAAGCGCGGCGCGCTGAAGGACTACTACCGCAAGGTGCAGGGCGTCTTCCAGGACCCCTTCAGCTCCTACAACCCGATCTTCAAGGCCGACCGCGTCTTCGAGGTCATCCGGAACCAGTTCTATCCGAGCGCGAGAGGTCGGGAGTGGGCCGACAAGGTCGATCGCAGTCTCGCGGCCGTGGGGCTGAACCCGAAGCATGTCACGAACAAGTACCCGCATCAGCTCAGTGGCGGTCAGCTCCAGCGGTTCCTCATCGCTCGGGCGCTGCTCCTCGATATCCGGTTTCTCGTCGCCGATGAGATCATCAGCATGCTCGATGCGTCGACGCGGATTGACGTGCTGAACCTGCTGGTGGACCTCAAGGAGCGGGGCCTCGGTGTTCTGTTCATCACGCACGATCTCTCGTTGGGCTACTACATCAGCGAGGACGCGGCGATCCTCTATCGGGGCTGCGTGGTGGAGAGGGGAGCGACGGAGAAGATCTACGGCAATCCGCATCACCCCTACACACGGATGCTGATGGATTCCGTACCGCGCCTCGACAAGAAGTGGGAAGACGTTGAGATCGATCTGCGGGCGAAGCAGGACGAGCTCTCGGCCGTCGGCTGCGTCTACTTGGAACGCTGCTCGGAGGCAACGCGCGACGAACGCTGCAAGTTCCAGCGCCCCGAACTGATAGAACTCGAATCGGATCACTGGGTGGCCTGCTGCCGCTCCGGTGAGGAGGGATAGGCATGCCGAGCGCAAGGTTGACCGGCGAGGAGCTACCCAACATCCCGTGGGAGGATCGTCCCGAGGGGTGTCACGATGTCGTCTGGCGATCCTCGAGGAATCCCATCATCCCGCGGGATCTGATCCCGTCGTCGAACAGCATCTTCAATTCGGCCGTCGTGCCGTATCGCGACGAATTCCGCGGTGTCTTCCGCTGCGACGACAAGCGGCGGATGATGCAGCTGCACTCCGGGCGGAGCGCGGATGGCGTGCACTGGGAGATCGACGACGAGCGGATCCGATTCGAACCCGCCGAGGGCGTCGAACCGATGCCGTGGGGCTACGGCTACGATCCCCGCGTCTGTCTCATCGAAGACCGCTACGTCGTCACGTGGTGCAACAGCTACGCCGGGTGGCCGACGATCGGGGTCGGGTACACCGATGACTTCGAGACGTACTACCAGATGGAGAATGCGTTCCTCCCGTTCAACCGGAATGGGGTTCTCTTCCCGCGGAAGATCGACGGCAGGTACGCCATGCTCAGCCGCCCGAGCGATCGTGGGCACACGCCGTTCGGCGAGATCTACGTCTCCGAGAGCCCGGACCTGGTCCACTGGGGTAGGCACCGGCTGGTCATGCGGCCGAGTGGCGGCTGGCAGTCGACCAAGATCGGCGCCGGGCCGATCCCGATCGAGACGACCGAAGGGTGGTTGCTCTTCTACCACGGAGTCCTGACGTCCTGCAACGGGTTCGTCTACTCGATGGGCGCGGCTCTGCTCGACCTCGACCAACCGTGGAAGGTGATCGCCCGGACGGAGCCGTATCTGCTGCACCCGAAGGCGCTCTACGAGCAGATCGGCGACGTCCCGAACGTGGTCTTCCCCTGTGCCGCGCTGACCGATGCCACCACCGGTCGGATCGCCATCTACTACGGTGCGGCGGACACGGTGACGTGTTTGGCGTTCTGCCACGTCGACGAGGTCGCCGAATTCACAAAGCGGAACTCGTTGTAGGCCGCCGTGCACATCCAATCACTGACCGGACCTTGGCAATCTCGCCGAGTGGATTCTGAGGAGTGGCTAAGTGGAAACGTCCCCGGAGGCGTCCACACCGACCTGCTGGCCGTCGGGAGGATCCCCGACCCCTTCGTCTCCGACAACGAACTTGCGGCGATGTGGGTCGCGGAGGCCGACTGGGAGTATCGGCGTCCCTTCACCCCCGCGCCTCCTCTTCTGTCTGAGGAGAAGGTCTTCCTGGTCGCCGACGGCCTCGACACGATCGCCGAGGTCCGGCTGAACGGAGAACTCCTGGGCGAGACGAACAACCAGTTTCGTCGCTGGGAGTGGGAGGTCGGCGCGCGCCTGCGCGCGGGCGAGAACAAGATCTCGATCCTGTTCGCCGGCCCAACGACCCGTGTCGCCAGAGAGCAACAGCGCCGCCAAATGAATGGCGTGCAAGCGGCGATCGACGGCGCGCCGCACCTACGCAAGGCGCCGTGTCAGTTCGGGTGGGATTGGGGACCGAAGCTTCCGTCGATCGGGATCTGGAAGGACATCCGCTTGGAGGGCCGATCCGGCGCCCGCCTGGAGGACGTCCATCTGCGGCAGGTGCACGGCGATGGGGTCGTCACGGTACAGGCGGACGTGCAGGTGGAGGCATGGAGCGACGGGGAGTGGGACGTGGCGCTGAAGGTCACGGCTCCCGACAAGGCCATCGCCTACGAGACCGAGTCGAAGGTCGTGTGTGGCGGGGCGACTCTGGCGGTTCGGATCGAAGACCCGCTGCTGTGGTGGCCGAACGGCTACGGAGAGCAGCCCCTCTACCAAGTATGCATGAAGCTCACGTCCGAAGCTCGGCCGGTTGACGAACGGGAATACCAGATAGGGCTGCGGACCCTTGAACTGCGACAGCAGGACGACGCCTGGGGCCGATCGTTCCAGTTCGTCGTCAATGGAACGCCGATCTTCGCCAAGGGATCGAATTGGATTCCGGCCGATGTCTTCGTTTCCCGGGTCACCGACGAGCAGCTGAAACACCTGATCCGAAGCGCCGTGGCGACGCATCAAAACATGCTTCGGGTCTGGGGCGGCGGCTTCTACGAGGACGACCGATTCTACGATCTGTGCGATCACTACGGGATTCTCGTCTGGCAGGACTTCGTTTTCTCGTGCAGCACGTACCCGCTCGATGAACCGGACTTCTTGGAGAACGTCCGGATCGAGGTCGAGGAGAACGTCCGACGACTGCGCCACCGTGCGTGCCTCGCGTTGTGGTGCGGGAACAACGAGATCGAGTGGCATTGGGAGAGCCGTGCCTGGGCGATCCACGAGCGTGAGGATGCGCTGCGAGACCTCATCGCCGAGATCCCGGTGCTCGGGATCCTGAAGGACCTGGATGCCGAGCGGAAGCTCCTCCCCGACTGGCGGGCACTGCGTGACGCCTATCTCCGGTTCTTCCACGAGACGCTCCCAGACTGGCTCGCGCAGCTCGATCCGGACACGGCCTACTGGCCGAGCTCGCCGTCCTCGAACACGCCGTTCCACGATGTCAACGGCGAACGCCAAGGCGATGCGCACTACTGGGACGTGTGGCACGGCCGGAAGCCGTTCACCGCCTACCGGACGAGCCTGCCGCGGTTCATGAGCGAATTCGGGTTCCAGGCCCTTCCGACGATGGAGACGATCGAGGCCTACACCTCCCCGGAGGATCGGAATTTGACCTCCCGGGTCATGGAGCACCATCAACGCGGCCGTCACGGCAACGGCCTGATCGTCGCGCAGATGACCGACAGCTTCCGCGTGCCGGAGCGTTTCGCCGACTGGGTCTACCTGAGCCTTGTCCTGCAAGCCGAGGGGATCCGCTACGGTGTCGAGCACTGGCGCCGTCACATGGATCGGGTCGGGGGGACGCTCTACTGGCAGTTGAACGACTGCTGGCCGGCCGCCTCCTGGTCTTCGATCGACTCCTTCGGGCGCTGGAAGGCGCTTCACTACGCGGCGAAGCGTTTCTACGCCCCGGTCCTGCTTTCGGTGGAGGACAAACCGCCGATGATGGACCTCCACGTGTCGAATGACCTGCCGAATCCCTGGACGGGCGCTCTCCGGTGGAGCCTCGAGACGCTCAGCGGCGAGGTCGCGGAGTCCGAGGAGCTCGCGGTGATCGCCGCACCGCAGTCCGATGTGCTTGTCGCGTCGCTTGACTTCAGTGAACGTTTGACACCGGAGACGGCGAGGCGATCAGTCCTTGTCGCCGAACTTCTTCGAGAGGGCGAGCAAGTCTCCGTCTCGGTCCATCCGTTCGTGCCGAGCAAGCACCTCGAGCTGGAGGACGCGGAATTGGCGATCGACGCACACATCCAAGGCGGGGAGTTGACCGTCCGGCTGACGGCGCAGTCGTTGGCACGGTTCGTCGAAGTCAAGCTCGCAGGAGCACCGGACGTCGTGTTCAGCGACAACTACTTCGATCTCCCGGGTGGCGGCGAAGCGATCATCTCGTGCCCACTCCCCGGCGGGTGGACAGAAGGGAAGGCGAGGGAGGAGTTGGCCGCGCGCTCCCTCGTCGACTCGTACGAGCGAGGGGATACGGCCTAGCTACGCGAGCAGTGGACCAGGCATGGCACGGAGCAGCGAGGGCGTTGGGAATGGACAAGGAGGTGAGACGACGCATGAGACGATTGGATGAGAAGTGGGCGCTCATCACCGGCTCCAGCCGCGGGATCGGCCAGCAGATTGCGCTCGGCCTGGCGCAACGCGGATGCAACATTGTCGTACATGGCCGTGAGGTCAGTCATACCGATGAGACCGTGCGGCAGCTGGAAGCCTACGAAGTGCAGACGGTGGCCATCGGCGGCGATCTGAAGGATGCGGCAGGGATTGAGTCCATCATCGAGCGCGTGAAGGCTGGCCATGGGCATGTGGACATCCTCTACAACAACGCGGGGTTCCAGAACGACTGGAAGCCCATCTGGGAGATCAGCCACGCGGAGTGGCTCGAATCCTTCCAGGTGAACTTCTTCGCCATGGTGGCGCTGTGCAATGCCTTTGCGCCCGCGATGAAGCGGCGCAGATACGGGCGCATCGTCAATCTAACGTCCGGGATCAAGGACATCCCGCAGTTGGCGCCCTACAGCACATCGAAGGCGGCCGTCGACAAGTACAGTCGGGATCTGGCAGCAGAGCTGCAAGGAACGAACGTGCTGGTCAATTCCCTCGATCCGGGCTGGCTGAAGACGGATCTGGGCGGCCCAAACGCCGACCATGAAGTGGAGACGGTCCTACCGGGAGCGCTGATTCCTGCCCTGTTGGATGACCACGGCCCAAGTGGCCGTCTGTACGCGGCACAGGACTACGCCATGCTGGAGCGCTGAGCAACGTGGGCGAAACACAGACAGGTCAAGTGCAGACACCAGAACCCAAGGCGCTGACGATTCCCGTAAACGTCACCATCGAGGCTGCTGAGGTCGTGCTGGCTCAGCCGGAGATGGAGGAGCTGCTCCAAGGCGCGGAGCTGATCGCCGTCGGCGACTGCTACTGCCGGGAGGCGGCCGGGAACTGTGACCGTCCGCTCGAGGTCTGCCTCGCGCTCAACGATGAGGCGCAAGACAACATCGATCGCAACAGATGGCGCGCAATCGGCGTCGCCGAGGCACTCGACATCCTCGAGCGGACACATCGCGCCGGGCTCGTCCACCACGCGTTTCGACGAAGCAACGGGAGCGTGAACCTCATCTGCTCGTGCTGTTCCTGCTGCTGTGAGTTCCTCGGCTCGCTGACCCACCTCACCTACCACGATGCTCTGACGGAATCAGCCTATGTCGCGGCGTACAACAGCGACGCCTGCATCCAGTGTGGCGTCTGCATCAGGCGCTGCCCGTTCGGGGCGTTCTCGCGCGAATCGGAACAGGAGCTGGTCGCCTTCAACGCCGACCGCTGCTTCGGCTGTGGCCTGTGCGCCAGCACCTGCCCCAGCGGCGCGATCACGTTCGCCGCGCGTTCTTGAGAGAAGGCAGTACGGGCGCAGCACTTCACCCATCGGCCGCTCTCATGATAGGTTGTCCGCATCGCTCGACGAGCGGCATGGGGGGGGTGCTTTGAGAATTGTCGATCTGACCGACGAGCATCTGGATCTGTACACGGTCTGCCTCGAGGATTGGTCCGACGAGATGAAGGAGGCCGGCGACCACAAGCGCTGCTGGTACGAGTGCGCGAAGAACGAGGGCTTCCGGGTCAAACTGGCGCTCGACGACGCGGGAACCGTCGGCGGGATGATCCAATACGGACCCATCGAGTCCTCGACTGCAGAGGGGCAGGACCTCTACTTCGTCTACTGCGTCTGGGTTCACGGCTACAAGGAAGGGCGTGGCAACTTCCAGAAGCGCGGGATGGGAAAAGCCCTCCTCCAGGCGGCGGAGGAAGATGCCCGCGAGCTGGGTGCCGAGGGGATGGCCGCTTGGGGCCTGTCCCTGCCCGTCTGGATGAAGGCGGCGTGGTTCAGGAAGCGCGGCTACAAGAAGGTCGACAAGCAGAGCGTCCAGGTCCTGCTCTGGAAGCCGTTCAGCGAGGACGCTGTCGCTCCGAAGTGGATCTCACGGAAGAAGACGCCCGAGCGCGTTCCGGGCCAAGTAACGATCACTTCCTTCCGGAATGGCTGGTGCCCGGCACAGAACCTGGTCTACGAGCGCGCGAAACGAGCGGCCGCGGCCTTTGACGAGCGTGTCGTCTTCGACGAGATCGACACTTCCAACCGCGAGACCTTCCTCGAGTGGGGCAT
>CBFCYU010000027.1:0-13888 GCA_965602415.1 uncultured bacterium
CCGAGGTCAAGAAGACCGCGCGTATGTTCGGAGCCGATCTCGTCGGGATCTGCCGCGCCGACGAGCGCTGGGTCTACTCGCACGATCGAAGCGGTGATCCGATCGTCGTTCCGGCCGGGTATCGGACCGCGATCGTGATGGGGATCGCGATGGATCGCGACGCCGTGATGACGTCACCCACCTATGAATCCGCCGCCGCCACCGGCGTCGGTTACTCGCGGATGGCGTTCGCGATAGCGTCCATGGCGCAATTCCTCCGGAACCTCCGCTACAACGCCATCCCGATGGGGAACGACACCGCGCTGAGCGTCCCGCTCGCGATCGACGCCGGACTCGGCCAACTCGGCCGAAACGGGCTTCTGATCACGCCGGAGTACGGACCGTGCGTCCGGCTGTGCAAACTGTTCACCGACCTGCCGCTGGAACCGGACCGCCCGATCGATTTCGGGCTGACGGAGACGTGCCGAAGCTGCAGCAAGTGCGCCGACGCGTGCGAAGGAGAGGCAATCAGCGCCGCCCGCGAGCCGTCGTTCGGGGTCGCCTGTCCGTCGAACAACACGGGAGTTCTCCGCTGGGCGGTCGACGCCGACCGGTGCTACGACTACTGGATCCGCAACACCGCCGCCTGCTCGAACTGCATCTCGGCGTGTCCGTTCACCCTTGGGGCGACGCGAACCGCAAACGGAACCGACTGAACCGAGTGCCCCTCCTCGACGCAGGAACAACGAAACGGCCATGCGATCCCTTTTCGGATCGCATGGCCGCCATCCCACATCGCGGGCGACAGCGCGGTACGCCGCCCCCTTCAGGGAAGACCGGCTACGGCAGTCGGACGTCCCAGGTCCACGCCTTGAACGGAGCGCCGATGACAAACCAGTCACCCTGGATCCGTCGCTCCGCCGCGTCCAGCGTCCCCTCGAGCCGGATGCCGAGATCGAACAGCTCGAACCGGACCGTCTTCCCCATCGGATCGAACGAGATCCCCGAGCAGTTCAGCCTGGCTCCAAGTATCTGGCAGGTCCCTTGGATGCTCGTGGCCGAGTGGCTGAACTCGAGAGTCATCGTGTTCATGAACCCGGTGTTGTCCTCGATGTAACCACTCCATGTCCCGTTGAGGCTCGGCTCCACGAGGACCGTCTTGGAGATCGTCATCGACTCGCCGGCGTCGTCGGTCACCGTCAGCCGGACGGTGTAGTTCCCGCTCCTGTCGTAGGCGTGTTTCGGGTTCGGTGCCGTCGATGAGTCCCCGTCGCCGAAGTCCCAGTTCCACGACACGACCCCGCCGCCGCCGAACAGCCCGCCCTGGTCGGACGACTGGTCGTTAAAGCTGATGTCCGACCGAGCCAGTGGCGCCGAAGGATTCCAGACATAATTGGCGATCGGCGGCTGGTTGAACAGCGAACATCCGGCCACGGCCGCCACGGCGGCCACCAGCAGCCCCACCTTCAGACCCATGATCGTATGCTTCATCTCGCCCCCTTCATAGGATACCGAAGGATTATAGCAGGGGACGCGGCCATGGAGTACCCCTGCTCCCCTGGGAAACGGCGATGAATCCGGAACGAGTGAGACACGTTGGCACAGCCGCCGACCGCTTGGCGACCCACCGAACACTCAGCGAGAGCAGCGCCGCACCGTCTTGGGTTACTCGGTCGCGCAGAACAGGCTGTGGAGGAGGTACTGCTGCAAGTCGGCCAGCCTCTCCAGCGCGGAGGCAAGCTTGATCCGGTACTCGATCGGGAACGCGGACGGCCGCTGGCCGCGGATCCGGTTCAGGTCGATCTCGGGGATCGGGTCGTTCTCCCGCTGGCTCGCATCGAGCGAGACGTAGCTCAGTGCCTCGCGCGCCTTGAAGATCTCCGTCAGTCCCTCTTCGGTGATGTTCACCGTTTCGGCCAACTGTCCGAGGCTGGGGAGTTGGCCCGTTTCGCGGAGGAGCCTCGCTTCTGCCGCCTCAATCTGCCGGTTGAGATCGCGCATCCAATTCGGGACTGCGACCTGCTTGACCTGATCGCGGATGTGGTTTCGAATCTCTCCCTTGATCAGGTTCTCCGCGTACTCGCGAAACGTCCTGCCGCGCGAGAGGTCGAAGTTGTAGACCGCGTTGAGGAGACCAAGATAGCCCGGGCGGAACAGATCTTCACTGGTGAAACCGCTGGTGGAGAAGGAGGAGTGGATCACCTCGCCGATGATCGGGGTCCCACGCCGAAGGATCTCCTCTCGCACGGCGTCGATGCCTTCAGTCTCCTCCCTCTGGAGCCGGAGGAGGTCTTCCAGCCCCTGCTGCGACAGGTCGGCCCGCTCGCTCATGAGCCGAAAGCGAAGTCGAATCCGAAGGTCACGAGCCGGATTCCGGAGAAATCGAACTCCGCCTTCGTGTACAGTCTGACACCGCAGAACGTGACGTCAGCGTAGATGCATTGACTGGCGAATCCGGCCGCATCGAACGCTGTCAGGCTCATGAACGAAACCGGGTCGAACGTCGCCTCGATCGCGATCAGCTGCTGCGCGAACAAAAGTGATCCGTCGAAGCCGGTCTCAGTCGTGATCAGAACACCGCAGAGCTCGAACGACACAGCGAATCCTTGACCGCCGAAAACGACCGGGATCGGTGCCGGCAGAGGGTTCTCCTCGAACCACGTGTGGGACGTGAAGCGAACCACGTCGATCTGGAGGTCGACGATGAAGTCGATGTCGGTGATGACGAAGAGCCCGTTGAGCCCCGTCGTCGCGAGGAAGCCCAGCGACGGTTCTTCGAATCGGTACCCAAGTTCGAACAGCATCCGCGACAGCCCCATGGAATCGAACCACGTCGTGTTGCTGGTGATGAGCCCCATGAAGTCGGCTTCCAGACGGACGAGTTCCTCCTCGAAGTAGAAGTCCGGAACGATCGTCACGTCCGGGTCGAGCGGCAGCGTGCACAGGGCATCCAGGTGGTTGAACAGATAGAGCAGTTCGTACGAGAACGGGGCTTCAATGCCCCCGAGGATGTTCACCAGGTCGATCGCGCCGAATCCGGTAAGACTCGTTATCGAAAACCCGCACACGATCCCGCTCGAGAGCTCAATGACCGCCCCCATACTGTAGGTCGGCGTCTGCACGCTGCCGATGTCCGCCAGAATGAAGTCCACGCCGATATCAACACCGGCGATCGCCATGTCAATGCTCAACTCGTTCCAACCGAAGTACGGATCGAACAGCATCTCCTCGCTGATCTGAACCGCGCCCAGATCGACACTGAAGATGACCCGTTGTGATTGGAATCCGAGCAGATCGAACCCCGTCTCGGAACTGAACGAGAACCCCGACACGTCGAACGCCAACACCAGGTCCGCACCGATGTTGAATGACGTCGGCGGCACCGGAGTGTACGTGACCCCCAATCCGACGAAGCCGGAGAACCCGACGTCGTTTGCCATTGCGATCCCGCCGCCGAGAAGCGAGAGTAGGGCGACGCAGATCGCGATTCGCGCGCACAACCGTGGCATAATGACCTCCTCCGTGATCTCACCGCTCGAAGCGTAGACGAGAAACGGCCGCTCCGCCGGGAAATGGGCGAGGAAGAGGTCGTGGGTTTGTCCCCGGTGCCCGGGACAGATGTACTGCGTCGAAAGCAAGAAGGGGAGCGGGTACGCTCCCCTTCCTCGAGCATTCAGCGTCAGGCGATCAACGCCTCCGGTTCACTTCTCGATCTCCATCACCGAGAGGACCAGCCCGGTCAACAGCTTCGGGTAGAAGTCGGTCGACTTCTGCGGCATCTTCTCGCCTCGATCGGCGACCCGGATCACCTCGTCGGCCGCGGTCGCGTTCAAGAAGAGGAACGCCTGCTCCTCCCCGCGATCGACTCCATCGATCCCCTTCGCCACATCGACGATGTAGGTGACGTTTCGTTGCTCCTCCAGCGCCTGGGCGTCGATCCCGAGCAGGCGCTCGAGGATCGCCGAGTGAAGGATCGTCACGTCGAGGTGCTTGTAGTCGGTCGATCGATCGGTCCCGATCAGCCCGTCCATGAGCGAGATGTCGCGCAGCGTGAGCGTCACGCAGATCCCGCCGGCGTAGCAGCCAAACGTGTGCCGCTCGCGCCCCGCCTGCGTCGCCGCCGCCATCGCGTCGAACGACGGGTGCCGTTCGACGACGAAGTGCTCCGCCGCGGCATCGTGGAACGCCGTCGGCTGGAAGTCGGCCAGCCCATGAATCAACCGATGGATCGGGCGGATCGACATCCCCGGCTCGGCGATGTTGAACAGAGTCATCATCCGAGCATCGAACGACTCGGGAGCCGCCGGCTGCCAACCGTTCTCGATACACTCGGCCATGTAGGTGACCGCCGTCTCGTAGCGGTGATGCCCGTCGGCGATGTAGAGATCCCGATCGGAGAGTGCCTCCTGTACCCGTTCGATCACATTCGCATCCTCCACCCGCCAGACGCGGTGGGCGCTCCCGTCTTCGTCGGTCGCCTCGATCAGCGGCTCGGCTCCTTCGATCGCCGAGGTCAGCAGACCGTCTGCGACCCGTTCCGGGTCGCTGTATAGCATGAAGATGTGGCCAAAGTTCGCCTCCGTCGCCCGCATCAGCTTCAGCCGATCCTCCTTCGGCCCCTTCAACGTCCTTTCGTGCGCGTGAACCTTCTCCGGCTCCAGCTTCCCCAGCGCGACGACGCCCTTCCGCGTCAGGCGCTGACCCTCGAACGAGTACTCCTGGTGGTAAACGTACAGGGCCGGCTCCACGTCGCGAACGAGGATCCCCTCGTCGATCCACCGGTGAAGGGACTCGGCCGCGCGGGTGTAGACGTTCTCCGCCTCGCTGTCGCCCGGATCGGACTTCCCTTTGATGATTCGGACGATGTTGCACGGGTTCCGCTCGTAGCAGGCGGCCTGAATTCCCGGATAAACTCGGTCGTACGGCGGGGTCACGACGTCGGTGATCCGTCCGACCTTCTCCGGATCGTAGCGATAGCCCCGGAACGGGATGATGGTTGCCATGTCCACTCCTTGGAGGCCCTACTCCTTCGTCGCTCTCGCGAAGTCGACGACGATCTGCGCCGCCTCTCGGCCGACCCGCGACTGCGCCTCGCTCGTCGCCGCACCGATGTGCGGCGTGAACGAGACCGCATCGAACGCAAGAAGCGGGTGGTCCAGCGGCGGCGGTTCCGTCTCGAACACGTCGAGGGCCGCTCCGGCCACCTTCCCGCTGGCCATCGCCGCAACGAGCGCCGCTTCGTCGACGACGCCCCCGCGAGCGCAGTTGACGATCCGAACGCCGTCCTTCATCACCGCGAACTCCGCCTCACCGATCGTCGGACCGACGGCCGGATCGAACGGAATGTGCAGCGAGATGAAATCGCTCTCGCGCAGCAGCCGATCGAACGCGACCCTCGGCGCGATCTCGGGGATCGGGCTCTCCGACAGGTACGCGTCGTACGTGATCACGCGCATCCCGAGAGCGCGCGCCTTGCTCGCCAGCATCTGCCCGATCCGACCCATCCCGACGATTCCGAGGGTCTTCCCATCGATCTCGATCCCCTTGAGCTGCTTCTTCTCCCACTTGCCCGCCTTCATCGACGCCGTGCCGCGGCCGATGTGCCGGGCGAGCGACAGGACGTGACCGAGCGCGAGCTCGGCGACCGAGTTCGAACTCGCCGCCGGGGTGTTCCGGACCTCGACCCCTTTCGCCTTCGCGTGCTCGACGTCGACGTTGTCGAGCCCGACGCCGGCGCGGACGATGAGCTTCAAATTCGTCGCCGCGTCGATGATCTCAGCCCGGACCTTCGTCGCGCTCCGCACGACGATCGCATCGTACGCCCCGATCTCGGACCTCAGTTCCTCGACCGACAGCTCCGTCTTCTCGTCGACCTCGAGCCCCGCGTCGCGCATCGCCGCGATCGACTCGGCGGCGAGCGGGTCGGACGCCAATACCTTGAACGTCATCATCGCACCCCCTATCCCTGCAGGCCGAGGACCGACTCGATCGCCTTCAGTAGCCCTTCGATTTCGTCGACCTGCGTGTCGCCCATGTGGGCAATCCGGAACGTCTTCCCCTTGATGTTCCCGTAGCCGTTGGCGATCCGCAGGTTGTACTCATCGGCCAGCCTCTTGAGCAGGTCAGCGACGTCAATCCCTTTCGTGTTGCTGACGCAGGTCAACGTCGGCGACCAGTACCCCGCCTCGGGGAAGATGTCGAAGTGCTTCTTCGCCCACGTCTGAACGATCGTCGCCATTTTCGCGTGGCGCGCGAAGCGAGCTTCCATGCCCTCGGCGAGCATGTCGTCGAGCTGGGCGTTCAGCGCGTACATGTGCGGGATTGCCGGGGTCGACGGTGTCTGATTCTTCAGGTGCGACTTGTGCATCAGCGGCAGGTTGAAGTAGTAGCTCCGCGGCGGGACGTCCTTCGCCCGTTCCAGCGCCCGTTCGGTCACCGCGGCGACGGCGAGGCCGGCCGGGAGCGCGAACGCCTTCTGAACGCCGGCGAGAACGAAGTCGATCTTCCACGCGTCCGTCGCGATCTTCGCACCGGCCATTCCACTGACCGCGTCGACGAGCAGGAGGACATCGGAGTGGCGCCGGACAACCTCGGCGATCTCTTGGAGTGGGTTGAGCATGCCGGTCGAGGTCTCGTTGAAAACGAGCGTCACCGCGTCGTACTGACCGGACGACAGCTGCTCGTCGACCATCTCCGGCTTCACTGCAACGTCCCACGGGATCTCAAACGCGTCGCACGGGACTCCGTTCCCGACGGTGATCTCGTGCCACCGTTTGGAGAACGCGCCGTTGACGACGTTCAGACAGCGTTTGGCGACGAGATTCGTCACCGCCGACTCCATCGCACCGGTCGACGACGAAGTGAAGAGCAGGACAGGATTCTCAGTGAAGAGGATTTGCTGAAGCTTCGGCTGGATCTCCGCGTACAGCTCCGAAAATTCCGGCGAGCGGTGGTGGATCTGCGGCGTCGCCAGCTCCTTGAGGATCTCCGGACGGACCTGCGTCGGCCCGGGGGTGAACAGCCTCTTGTGCATCGTGCCCTCCTGATTAGCTGGAAGTCGCTCTTGAAACGCCGCGAGGATATCACGACGCATCACGCGCTTCAACGAGGACTCGGCGAGTCCCGTCTGGTCCTCGCGTTCGCACCGACGGTTGGCCAATCTCACTTCGGCTCGCTAGAATCGCACGACTGCTGGAGGGAAGGAGGAAGCATGAACGCGCTCGGCTACGTCATCATCATCGGAGGGATCGTCCTCCTCTGGGGAGGGCTCACGTACAACCGTCTCGTCCGGCTTCGCGTCCGATCCGAGGAAGCGTGGCGGGACATCGATACGCAGTTGAAACGGCGGTGGGATCTCATTCCGAACCTTGTCGAGACGGTCAAGGGCTACGCGTCCCACGAGTCGGAGGTATTCGAGCGGGTGACCCTCGCCCGATCGAGGGCGATCGACGCCTCGAGCCCGCGTGAGCAGGCGGAGGCCGAAGAGGGACTCAAGGGAGCGCTCAAGTCGCTGTTCGCCGTCGTCGAAGCCTATCCGGATCTCAAGGCGAACCAGAACTTCCTCGGCTTGCAGCAGACCCTCGAACAAGTGGAGGACGCGGTCCAGCGGTCGCGCCGGTACTACAACGCGGTCGTTCGGGACCTGAACACCATGATCCAGGTCTTCCCCCGCAATGTCATCGCGAACCTGTTCGGGTTCCGCGAGCGCGAGTTCTACGCGCTCCCCGGCGAGGAGCAGCGGGAGGCCCCGCGCGTCCGGTTCTGATGCGAAGAGCACGGATTGCCCTCCTTCTCGCCGTCTTCCTCTCCGCGCTCGGGCTGACTGCCTTCGCCAGCCTGGAGATCGATCGCTTCGACGTCGCGATCGTCCTCGAGCCCTCCGGCACCCTCCGGGTTACCGAGGAGCTGACCGTGACGTTCTACACGTCGCATCATGGAATCGAACGCGAGATCCCGGTCTCGTATCGCGACCCGCGCGGCGCCACCGTCACGATCGATCTCGACGTCGATCGGATCGCCCTCGACGGCGGGCCGGTCCCCTACACCGCGCGTCGCATCGGACGGGACCTGCGCCTCCGCATCGGAGATCCGGACAGGACGATCACCGGAACCTACACCTACACGATCGCCTACACGGTTGGGCGGGCGATCGTCTTCCACGACGACTACCTGCAGCTCTACTGGAACGTCACCGGCAACGATTGGCGCATCCCGATCCGGCACGCCACGGCGACGGTGTTCCTTCCGGAGACGGTCGATCGAGCGAGCCTGTCGACGACCTCCTACTTCGGCCATGCCGGGAGCACGGCGCGTGGAGGACCTGCGACTCTCTCGGAGACGGGCGAGCTCCTCTTCTCCACCAGCCACCTCTCCCCCGGCGAGGGGCTGACGATCGACGTGTCCATCCCGCGCGATCAATTCCCGCTCGAACCTCCGTCGACGGCCCAGCGGATCCTCTGGTTCCTCGATGCGAACAAGTACGCCGCGCTCCCGATCCTCGCGCTGATCGGCATGATCCTCGTTTGGTTTCGAGTCGGGCGGGATCCGCGGAAGGGAACGATCGCGCCGGCGTTCGAGCCGCCGCACGGAATGCATCCCGGCGAGGCCGGCGTGTTGATCGACGATCGCGCCGATCTGCGCGACGTCAGTGCGATGCTGATCGGGCTCGCAGTGAAGCGGCACCTGACAATCGAGGCGGTCGACGAGGCAGAGGGGTTGACCGATCGAGTGAAGGAGTTCTTCGGTCGAGAGGCGACCGAGTACCGCTTCGTCCGCCGTCCCGGCTCGACGGAGGACCTCTCCGAGGTCGAGAGGCTGCTCCTCGGCGCGCTCTTCGACGAGGATCATCCCGACACTCGGACTCTCTCATCGCTCGAGAACCAGTTCTACAAGCACCTGCCGACGCTCAAATCGAAACTCTACGGCGGTCTGATCGAGCGGGGCTACTATCCGCACAACCCCGAGAGGACCCGTCGCTTCTACACGTCCATCGGGTTTATGGGCCTCGCCGCGGGCGGGGCCATCGGGGTCGTCGCGAGCTCGGTCTATCTCGGCATCGCGGTCGCCCTCTGCGGACTGATCGTCCTCGCGTTCTCTCCGATCATGCCGCGGAAGACGAAGCGAGGCGTTCGCGCGCTCGAGGAGCTGCTCGGCCTCTCCGAGTACATCCGGCGGGCGGAGGTCGATCGGATCGAGTACCACGACGCCCCGGAGAAGAACCCACAGCTGTTCGAGAAGCTCCTCCCCTACGCCATCGCGCTGAACCTGACTTCGATCTGGACGAAGCAATTCGAGGGATTGCTCGACGAGCCGCCGGACTGGTACGTCGGCCACGCCCCGGTCTTCCGTGCGCACCTGTTTACCCTGTCGATGCTCCACTTGACATCGGGGATGGAGCGGACCTTCGTCTCGGCGCCGCGGGCCGCGTCCGGCGGTCGTTCCGCCTGGAGCGGGCGGAGCACGTTCGGCGGTGGGTTCTCCGGCGGTGGCTTCGGAGGCGGAGGAGGCGGAGGCTGGTAGACTCAACCAGCCTCCGGTAAGATCGCCCCGAAGGGGGAGATAGGACGTGCAGCACGCCACCAGATGGTCCGTGAGCCGCGTGGTCGCGACCCTGCTTCTCGTTTGTCTGATCGGCTTCATCGCGTTTGCCACCACGTCGGACGGCTCGGTTCCCGGGATCCCGTGGTGCGCGTCGACTCCACTCACGTGGGATCTCTTCCAAGCCGCGTCGCCGGCGGACGCCGTCAACCGGAACGCACCCTCGGCGATCCACATGACGATCCGCTGGCACGCCAGCTACTCCGTTACGTCGAGCGGCGGCTCGTGGGTCGGCCACGTCCAGAACGTGACGATCACCAACACGATGGAGCCCTCGCTCTCCTGGGTCGTTCCCGGCAAGGCGGATGCCCGGGTCCTTCGCCACGAGCAGGCACACTTCGACTTGAACGAGGTCTACCGCCGCAAGCTGGAGGTCCTCCTTCCCTGCATCCAGGCTCGGAGCGCGACCAAGGAGGGCGCGATCGACGCACTGAATGCGGAACTGTATCAGAGGGCGAACGAGATCCTCGAGCAGTTGCAGGCCGCTCAGGCTCGATACGACGCCGAGACCGGCCACGGGAACAACCCCGCCGGTCAAGCGCGGTGGGAAGCGCAGATCGCTGCGTGGTTGCTTCATCCGACAGCCGCGCTGTAGCCCCCGATTCGCCAACCGCCCGAACCCGGAACCGCATTCACCTCCTCGCACGCCGGAAGAGCCCTATTCCCCCGACGGACGGCCGACCGGTCGTCTCCCGCGTCATCGGCGACCGCCGGGCCCGACCGGCGTCCTTGTGAACGCGGAGCTCTCACGTACAATGCCAGCCATGATTCGATGGGTTCTTTCTCTCGGACTGCTCGGAGGTCTATTGGCGACGATCGCCGGGTGCTGTATCGGTCCGATCTGCTTCTAGCATCTCGATCCCGCGACCGGCGTAGGCCGCCTGGCCGAGAGAGATTCCGCCGTCGCCGCACGGCATCTGCTCGTTGGTACGATAGCGAAGGCCGGCCGATTCAACCACGTCGCGTATCCTCGACGCGATCGCATCGTTGTACGCGACGCCACCGCTGAAACAGACGTCTCGGATTCCCCGCTCCTTGGCAATCTCCACCGCGGCGGATGCCGCTCCCCTCGCGAGGGCCGCTTGCGCGGTTGCTGCGACATTCTCGATCGAGCTCCTCTCCGCCAGCTCGACGAGTCGCGCGAACAGCCCGACCGTGTCGATGACGAAGATTTCCCCGTCCCGCTCCACGACAGCTTCGACGCAAAGCGTCGTTCCTCGTGCAGCGACAGCCTCGAGCCGCATGGCCGGCTCTCCCTCGTAGGTCCGCTCCCGACAGACGCCGAACCAAGCGGCCACCGCGTCGAGGAAACGACCGGCGCTGGTCGTCAGGGGGGCGTTCACGCCACGCTCAATCTGAGCCAACAGGAGTCCGACCGCCTCCCCATTCAGCCCTCGCGTCTCCAGCGCCTCCGCAAGCTCCTTCTCGTCCATGCCCCCTGCGCGGAGGAACGACGCCGCGATCCGAAGCGGCGAGCGTGCCGCCAGATCGCCTCCCGGGAGCCGAACCGGCTTGAGGTAGCCAATCCGTTCGACGGTGCCACCTTGGGCGGCGAATAGCTCCCCGCCCCACGCCTCGCCGTCCGATCCGTACCCGTACCCGTCGAGGACGATCCCGACCGACGCGTCGAGTCTGTGCTCAGCCATCACCGAAACGAGGTGCGCCGCGTGGTGCTGAACGCGCACGACGCGGGCCCCGTGGCTCTCCGCCAGTTCGTCGGCGAGACGCGTCGTCGCGAACTGCGGGTGGAGATCGCAGGCGATGATCCGCGGTCCCGGTGCCCGAGTGATCCGGTACAGGTGATCGATCGCCTCGCGGAGGAACTCGATCGTCTCGATGTCATCGACCGAGCCAATGTGCTGGGAGAGCGTCGCGGCGCCGTCGGCGTAGATTGCGAACGTCAGATCCGTCTCCGGGCCGAGGGCGAGGACCGGTTCATCGCCCAGAGAGGCCATGATCTGCTGCGGGACCCACCCCCTCGACCGGCGTAGGAAGACGAACCGGCCGGCAACCCGTCGCCGGATCGAGTCGTCGCATCGGGCGACGATCCGCCGATCGTGCAGCAGCAGATGATCGGCGATACCGTCCAGACGCCGTTCGATCTCCACGTTGGCGATCAGCATCGGACGACCGGGCAGGTTGGCGCTCGTCATCACCAGAGGCACGTCGATCCGCGCGAAGAGCAGATGATGGAGTCCGGTGTAGGGGAGCATCACGCCGACGGTATGCAGGCCCGGGGCAACCCCTTTGGCCAGGTACCCGGGGCGCTCGCGCAGCACGACGATCGGCCGCCCGGCTCCCCGAAGTTGTGCCCTCTCCGCTTCGTCCATGTCGGCGAACGATGGGATCATCCCCTCCGCGGCCATCAGCGCGTACGGCTGAGACGGTCTCCCGACCCGAGCGCGCAGCCTGGCCACCACCTCGTCGCTCGTCGCGTCGCACGCCAGGTGCGTTCCGCCGATCCCCTTGATCGCGACGATCTTGCCCGATCGTAGCGCCTCCACTGCCCAACTGAGGACGGATTCGGACGTCCCATCGAACGTCAGCGACGGACCGCACGCCGCGCACGCGGTCGTCTGCGCGTGGTAGCGTCGGTCGAGTGGATCGCGGTATTCGGAACCGCACGCATCGCACATTGGGAAGTCAGTCATCGACGTACGAGGCCGGTCGTACGGGGGCGACTCGATCACCGTGAACCGCGGACCGCAGTCGGTGCAGCTGGTCGCCCAGTATCCGGAGAACCGTGACGTTCCCAGAACCTCTGCCACGCAGGCGTCGCAGACCGCCACGTCGGGGGGAAGAACTCCGCTCCGCTCCCCTTCCTCGGTCGACGGGAGAATGACGAACTCCGTCTCTCCGATCGGCTCACGTTCCGACGTATCGACTGACGTGACCCGCGCCAGCGGTGGGAGATCGCGCTCGAGTTCGAGGAGGAACGCGTCGATCGCGCCGGGCGTGCCTTCGATGAGGATCTCGACCCCGCCGCCACCGCGATTCCTCACGGACCCGCCAAGCCGGTTCGCCGTCGCGATCCGGTAGACGAACGGACGAAACCCGACTCCCTGCACGACGCCCTCAACGAGAAGACGCTCCCGCTGCAGGCTCATGAGGCTTCCGCCGCCGCCTCCGTCTGCATCGTTACCCGATCGACGTACAGCTCACGCCCTGCTTCGACATCAACCGCAGTGCCGCAGGTCGGGCAGCTCAGAATCGGGATCGCGAAGTGAAACGACTCTTCTCGTACGTGGTTCGCCGGCCCCGAATAGCCGCACGACCTGCAGTGCACGCGCACCTCAACCGGCTCGATGACGAGTTCCGATCCCTCCAGGCGCGTCTCCTGTGCCAGAAGCTCGAACGCACTCCGCAGTGCGGTGTCGGACAGGATGCGCAACTCTCCCTTGACCAAGACAACGGCGCTGACCCGACCAGAGTGGCTCTCCAGCTGCGGCAGCAGGACCGAGATCAGCTCGCTGACGACGGAGTACTCGTGCATTCGATTCCCAGCGCCCTGATCACGTCGTCGATGCCGCGCTCGTGACGTACGTCGGTCAACGCGACCGCACCGTGCGGGTTGAGTGCTTCGTAGTCCGAGACGATCCGCCGCGGATCGACCCCGACCGCGTCCGCGAGATCGATCTTGTTGACGACCATCAGGTCGGTCTGCGCGAAGATCTTCGGGTGTTTGCGCACCATGTCGTCTCCCTCGGTCACCGAGATGACGACGATCTCGCGATCGACGCCGAGCGGGAAATCGGCCGGGCAGATGAGGTTCCCAACGTTCTCAACGAACAGAAGATCCAGCTCGTCCAGTGGGAGCCGATCCATCGCGCAATCGACCATGTGTGCATCGAGATGGCAATCGTCCTGGGTATTCAGATTGACCGACCGCGCACCGCGTGCGACGAACCGGCGGTGGTCGTCGTCCCCGGCGGAGTCGGCGGCGATCGTCCCGATCCTTTGCCCGCAGGCCGAGAGCCGGTCGATCAACCGCTCGATCAGCGTCGTCTTCCCACTGCCGATTGCACCGAGAACGCTGATCGCCCGGACGCCTTTCGCCTTCAGCCGATGGCAATTGGCGTCGGCCAGTTCCAGCTGCCGCTTGAGGATATCTGCTCCGCTCATTCGCACGTCGTGCATGCCGGCACTCCTTCGGGCGCGATGATACGAGCCGTCCTGGCTACGCGCAAAAATCGCCGCGTCCCATTCGAGACACCGCGAGCGCGCACAGGATCGCCATCATGCAACCGTTCACGCCGCACCGGGTAGATGGTCCAAAGACGGCGAACGATCTCGCGGGAACCAAGGCAAACTT
>CBFCYU010000028.1:0-13886 GCA_965602415.1 uncultured bacterium
GAGTTGGGGCTCCTGGGGGGCTATCAACGGGAGAACCTCCGACTCGTTCTCGGGGCAATCGAGATCCTCCGCGACCGTGGATTCGATGTGCCGGAGGCCGCGGTACTCGAGGGGCTTCGTACTACTCGGTGGCCAGGGCGGTTCGAGGTTGTTCGACGAAGACCGCACGTGGTGCTCGAGGGGGCACACAACGTCGCTGGGGCCGAGCGCCTCGCGACGGACATCGAGACGTTTGTCCCGGAGCGGAGTCAGCGGCATCTTCTTCTCGGGGTGCTGGCCGACAAGGACGTCGAGGGGATCAGCCGCGCGCTGGCCGGCGCGTTCGATCGAGTGACACTGTGCGCCTCCGAGAGTTCCCGGGCGCTGCCGGTCGATCGACTCAGCGCGGTTGCCGGTGGCTTCTTCCTCCAATCTACGTGGTATGATTCGGTTGTGGGGGCGCTCGAGGAACTCGCTCCTGCATTGACCGACGCGGACACGCTCGTCGTGGCGGGGTCGCTGACGGTCGTTAGCGAGGCGCGGCGGTGGTTCGAGGAGGTTCGTTGAAGACGCTGGTGGAGCGGATCATCGAGGCGGGCGTGCCGCGACACGTCGCGTTGATCATGGACGGGAACGGCCGTTGGGCGGCGGCCCGCGGCTTGCCTCGCGCGGCGGGGCACCGGGCCGGGGCCGAGGCGGCCGAGCGGCTGGTCCGATTCGTCGGTCGTCGGCTTGGCATCGAGTACCTCACCCTGTACGCATTCTCGACGGAGAACTGGTCGCGTCCTCCGGCGGAGATCGACGATCTGATGAAACTCCTCCGGCACTTCATCGACGAGAAGGTCGACGAGTTCGTCGACGCGGGGATCCGCCTACGCATGATCGGGGAGATCGACGGGTTGCCTGCGCGGCTCGCTGAGACCGTGAGGGATGCGATCCGCCGGACCGAGGTCGGGGAGAAGCTCCACGTGACGATCGCGCTCAACTACGGTTCGCGTCAGGAGATTGTCCGAGCGTGCCGGGAGATTGGGCGCGAGCTGACCGCAGGAGCTCTCGCTCAGACGGACATCGATGAAGAGGTCGTGGCGAATCGGCTCTACACGGCGGAGATCCCGGATCCCGATCTGATTGTCCGGACGAGCGGGGAGGCGCGGTTGTCGAACTTCCTCCTTTGGCAGGCGGCGTACGCGGAACTCCACTTCACGAAGACGTATTGGCCGGGCTTCACCCCGGGGGAGTTCGTCCAGATCCTGGCTGGATTCCAGGAGCGTGAGCGCCGCTTCGGCGGAGGGACGGAGGAAGGGGCGGAGTGAATCTGGTCAAGCGCGTGGCGAGTGGTTTGGTTGCCGGTTCGACCGTCTTCGCGGTCCTCTATTTCGGGGCACGGTTCGGCCAGCAGTGGGTGGTAGGATTCCTGATCCTCATCGTGGCCTACCTCGCCGCGTACGAGTATCTGCGGCTGATGAAGCGGCTCGGGATCCGGCTCGCCGGGGCGGAGTTCCTAATCTGGATTCCGGTTCTGACGTTTAGCTATGTCTTGTTCGAAGGGCAGTACGCGGACGTTGTCCTGATGCTGGCGATCGCCTATCAGGTCCTGCGCTACCTCGGCGACCTGCCCCACCGGACGGGCCTCCTTCAGGCGCTTGCCGGTGTGTTCGGCCTGCTGTACATCCCGTGGCTCCTGCAGTACTTCTACCTCATCTATATCGGAGCGGAGGGGCAAGCCCCTCACGTTGGGGCGATCAACGCGCTGGTCGTCCTGTTGATGGTCTGGGGGTACGACAGCGGTGCCTATTTCGTCGGAAGTGCGATCGGGCAACATCATGCCTTCCCGACGGTCAGCCCGAGCAAGACATGGGAGGGGGTCGCCGGCGGATTCGTGTTCACGGTCGCTGGAGCGCTGATCGCAGCGTCCTTTTCGCCGGTCTGGCGGGAGTTCGTGTTCTGGAGCGGGCTTCCGCACGTGCTCCTGTCGTCCTTCCTGGTCGGCTGGGCGGTCCAACTGGGCGACGTCTTCGCATCGAAGCTGAAGCGGGCGGCCGGCGCGAAGGACTCGGGAACCTTCCTCCCGGGGCACGGTGGGGCACTCGATCGGATCGACGGGCTGCTGTTCGCGCTACCGGTCTTCTACTTCTACTACCACTACGTCGTCCGTTTTCTGTAGGGTGATTCACTCGCGGGATCGGCACTTCGCGCTTGACTTCCCAATGCGCCATCCGACGGTACTTCCCGTATGAACACGGCGGCTGTCGTCAGGTCTAGAAAGTGAAGGGCGGCCGTGCTTGTCGCTCGGCCGCCCTCTCCGGGTGGTGAAAAAGATGAGGGGGTTCTTTCTCGGGCCGACTATAGCACAATCGTCACGCGTTGTCCGTAATGCACATTACGTACATCGCAAGAAGCAGGACGCTCTCTCGCATAGCAGTCGTGAGGCACCGAAGACGACGGCTCATGACGTCTCCCCACTTACGATCAGATCCCCGAGGGACAAAGAGTCGAGCATCTCCTTGAACCGGTGATCAATTCTCTCCCACGAGCCCTTCGTTGGACAGATCTGCGTCAGTTCGCACGGAGTTCCGGGCCCGAGGCAACCAACGAGGTCGAGCGACTCGCCCAGGGCCTCGAGGACCTGGCGGACCGTGATCTGGTGAGGATTCTGAGCCAGACGATATCCGCCCTTCCGCCCCTGCGTCGATGAGACGAGGCCGGCTTGTTTCAACTGGTGGAGGATTTTCTCGACGAACGAGCGAGGCAGGGAGTAGCGATCGGCAATCGTCGAGGCGGAGAGCGGCTCCTCGGTCGCTTCACCGGCGAGTTCGAGCGCGGCGATCAGCCCGTAGCTCGATTTCTTCGTCAGTTGCACGGTGCTCCTATCCCTGGTCCTTGTCCACGAATACCTCGTACCGCTTCTCGAGCGCGGCGACCTCCTTGGCGATCCGGTCGTGCCGTTTCTGAAGAGCGTCGGGGATCTCTTCCCCCTCTTGCGCGAGGTAGGCGTAGATCGCTTCGTTCAGCGCATCGGCGGCGAGGGCCGAGCAGTGCATCTTCATCGGCGGCAGCCCGCCGAGTTTCTTCGCGACGTCCTGGTTGGTTAGCGTGATCGCTTCGTCGATCGTCTTTCCCTTCGCCAGGTCGGAGACCATCGAGGATGTGGCGATCGCCGCCGTGCAGCCGAACGTCTCCCATGAAATGTCGGTGATGACGGCACGATCCTTGTCATCGCGCTCGACCTTGATGTAGAGCCACATGACGTCGCCGCAGACGATGTTCCCGACTTTCCCGATTGCCGAGTAGTCCTCCAGCTTCCCCATGTTGTGCGGATTGCGGAAGTGCTCGATCACTGTCTCCGTATACACGCTATTCACCTACCTTGAATGGAGAGATTGAGCGGAGTCCGTCGACGACCTCCGGTAGGACGCCGAGGAACTCATCGATCTCACGTTCTGTCGTTTGACGCCCGGTGCTGACTCGCAGACTCCCGTGTGCCATCGATAGCGGGACGCCGATGGCGACGAGGACGTGGCTTGGCTCGAGGTTCGGGGAAGAGCAGGCCGATCCGGTCGACACGGCGATCCCGCGCTCATCCAGCCTCATCACGAGGCTCTCTCCTTCGATTGCCTCGAAGCTGAAGTTGGCGATGTGCGGGAGACTCTCTTCGCGATGACCGTTCAGACGGGTTCCAGGGAGCTGTGTCACGGCGTCGACCATCCGCGTACGCATGGCGCGCATTCGACTCGATGTTCCCTCCTGCTCACGGATCGCCAGCTTGACCGCGGCGGCCATTCCAACGATCCCGGGAACGTTCTCGGTGCCGCTTCGACGCCCACTCTCGTGTCCGCCGCCATGCAGGATTGGCGTGAGCTTGATCCCCTTCCGAACGAACAGGAGCCCGACTCCCTTCGGACCGTGGAACTTGTGGGCGGAGATCGAAAGCAGATCGACCGCGTCCACGGGAAGCGGGATCTTGCCGATGGCCTGCACTGCGTCGGTGTGCAGCAAGGCACCGTGCTCGCGGCAGATTCCGCCGACCTCGGCAATCGGTTGCAGCGTTCCGATCTCGTTGTTCCCCGTCATGACTGAGACGAGGAGAGTGTCCGGGCGGATCGCTTCGCGAACCTGCTCGGGATCGACTCGACCGGCTTGATCAACGTCGAGGATGGTCGCATCGAATCCCTGCGTCCGAAGCCACTCGACGGTGTGTAGAACGGCGGGGTGTTCGATCGCCGTGGTGATGAGGTGCCTGCGGTCGTTCGAGGAGAGGGCCAGGCCGACGATCGCCAGGTTGTTCGCCTCCGTCGCGCCGGCGGTGAAGACGATCTCGCCGGGCTGCGTGCCGAGAAGCTCGGCGATCGTTCCGCGGCTCTCCTCCACGGCGCGGCGCGCCTCACGACCAAGTGCGTGCAGGCTGGATGCGTTGCCGTAGGACGCCGAGAAATGAGGGAGCATTGCGTCGACGACTTCCGGCGCCGCCGGAGTCGTTGCGCTGTTGTCCAGATAGATGGAATGGGTCATTGAGGGTCACCGGTAAAATCCTACCGAATTGGTCCGGATTCTTCAACAGAGAAACCGCCCGAGCATTGCCGGGCGGTTGCGTGTCGTGAAATCTTGTTCAGATCTGCTCGAAGTACTCCTTCGATGCGCCGCAGTCCGGGCAAGTCCATCCTTTTGGGAGATCCTCGAAGGCGGTTCCCGGCTTGATGTCGGTCGTCGGATCACCGACGGCCGGATCGTAGATGTAGCCGCAGACAGTGCATTCCCACTTATCCATTACCCACCTCCTTTCGATGGTGGCGCTTCGGGGTCGGGTTCGGTCTCGGGCTCAAGCTCGGATGCCGGCTCGGAATCCGACGCTTGTTCGCCGTCGGGCCCGGATTCCGATTCGGCCTCATGCTCTGGCTCGGGTCCGAGCTCACGTTCAGGTTCGGGGAGGCCGGCGACGTGGAAGCGAAACTCCTCGACCGTGCTGAGGCCGAAATGGCGGAGGAACTCTTTGGTCACGTGCAACAGCAGGGTCCTCCCGCTCTCCTCGGCACGGATCAGATTGCGAGCGAGCAGCTCCTGCACGTGGGCGTACGCCTTGTTCCCACGCAGCTTGACGAGGTCGGACTGCGTCATCGGATGGTTGTACGCGATGACGGCAAGAGAGCGCAGGATCGGGCGCGGGATGTCCTGCTGAGGAGCCAGATGTGAGACGCGATTGATGAACGTTGTCTTCACGCGGAATCCGGCGCGACCCTCTTCCAGGTGGAGCTCCAGCCCGTGGGTCTGGCCGTCGTACTCTCGTTTGAGCTCGGCGAGGAGGCGGTCGATGTACGCGGCCTGGACCTCACCGAGGATCTTGGCCAATCCACGGCGCGTGAGCGGCTGGGGAGACAAGAACAGCGCAGCCTCGATCAGTGCGCGATCCTCCGTCTCGGTTGTGGTGCGATTCTCAGGCATGGTCGTCAACGGGGCTGCAATGGGAGCGCATCACTCATCCGCTGCCAACTGAATCAGAATGTCGCCGAGGAACTCCTTCTGAGAGCAGGAAATCTGACCTCCGGCAGCGAGGTGAAGGACCTCGAAGAACCTTTCTACGCGCTCCTCCTTGTCGCCGCGCTCGAGGAGCCGGAAGAAGCTCAACACGCGGCGCCCTGAGAGGAGATCCATGATCTTCTCAAACAGAACGCGGAGGCGACCCGCGAAGTCCGTGCCGCCGATCTGATAGTTGTCGAACGGGTCGTCGTCGTCCAGTTCGACCTGCTCGATCAGACGTTCGGCCCGCCGCCGGCTGACTTGCATCGCGGCAGTCAGCGCATTGCGTAGGTCGAAAGTCGTAACCTGTCGCCGAGGGCGGCGAAGGACCGGTAGATAGAACGCGTCGGGATCACTCGGTAGTTCCCACGCTTCGACTTCCTGTTCTATCGCGTCCTCGAGCTCGGCGACGAGGCCATCGCGATCGGTCGGTTGCTCCATCGCGAGGAGCACGTCCGACTTCATCCGCAGGAGAATCGAACAGGTGAGGACCATCCGGCCGGGAATCTCGAACTCGAGCTCACGAAGCGCCTGCATGTAATCCCGATAGCGCCGTGCGAGGATCGCGAGATCGATGTCCCACGGATCCATGTCCGACGTAAGGCACTCGAGGACTCCCTCCCACGTGCTGCCGATCAGGTCTTCGATTGGGATCTCAGCGATCCGCGTCGTCTCCACGCTCTGCGACCCCTCCTCCTAGCTCAAGCTCAGTGCCAGTACTTCCGAAACGCCGTTCTTGATTGTCACTCCGTACGCGCGATCCGCGTGACGAACTGTTTCCTCGTTGTGCGAGACAACGATCACCTGAATCCGGTTGGCATAGTCCCGGAGCATCCGCGAGAGCCGTGTGGTGTTCATCATGTCAAGCGCCGCATCGACCTCGTCCAGAATGAAGAACGGGGCGTTCTGATATTCCTGCAGCGCGAAGATGAACGCGGTGGCAACCAGGGTCTGCTCTCCACCGGACAGGGAGTCGATAATGTGCGGGTCCTTGTCCGGCGGGTGGGCCTTGATCAGCAGGCCGGAGGAGATGTCTCCCTCGTTCTCCAGCTCGAGAGACGCGGTCCCTCCCTCGAACAGCCGCTCGAAGATCCGCTTGAACTCGGCGTCCACCGCCTGCAGCGTCTCGAGGAACTTCGCGCGCTTGAGTTCTTCGATCTCCCCGATCAGTCGCTCGATCTCGAGCTTCTCCCGCTCGAGCGCGTCGACCCGTTCGCGGAACAGATTGAATTCCTCTTCGTACGCGTCGTACTCGTCGATCGCCCGCATGTTGATCGGCTCCAACCGACGGATCCGCCGCCTCGCCTGCTCGACGTGTCGCTCGAGCTCCTTGAGCGGTTCGTCGATGTAGTACTCCGGATCCCTACTCGATTCCTCCCCGAGGGTGTCCAACTCGGCCTCCGCCTCGGCCTCCTCCCGTTCATAGCGTGAGAGGGCTCGGCGGAGGTTCTCCAGCCCCTGGTAGGCCTCGCGGCGCTGCTCGCGCAGCGCATGGAGCTCGTCACTTCGAGTCGCGGCCTCTCCCTTGACGCGGTCCTTGTTCTGCTGGCGATCGGTGAGGTCACGCTCCTGGGTCTCGAAGTGGGTTTCGGCCTGGGCGATCTGGTCTTCGAGCTCCTCGATCTCCTTGCGGAGCTTCGAGATCTGCTGGCGGCGTTGCGTGACGTCGAACCCGCTGTCCTTCGCCTTGGCCGGGCCCTTGTCCTTGCGATTGCCCGGTCGCCAGCCACCGGTCATCGCCCCGCCCTTGCTTTGCAGATCCCCGTCGAGCGTCACCGCCCGGACTCCGTCGACATCCTGGAGCGCCTCGAGATCCTCGGCGACGACGGTGTCGGAGAGGACGTACTCGAATGCACGGCGGTACTTCTCATCGAACTCGACCAGGTTGATCGCGTAGTCGATCACGCCGGGGCGCTTCAGCGCCTCGGTGGATGCAAGGCTCTTGCGCATGGTGACGAGGCGCCGGAGAGGGAGGATCCGCGCCCGTCCGAGGCGCTTCTCCTTCAGGTAGTTGATCGACTCGACCGCCGTCTCTCGCGTGTCGACGACGAGATCATTCAGATTCCCGCCGGCGGCTGTCTCGAACGCGATCTCGAATCCGGCCTTCGGCGCCGCCAGCGACGTGATCGTGCCGTAGACGCCGCCGCGCTTCCGTTCGAGGAGCGCCTCGACGGCGGGATTGGCTCGCTGGCTGCCGGGAGACGACGAGGTACGGGCGGCCTCCGACGCCTTCATCCGAGTGATCTCGTCGATCATCTCTTCGAGGTTCTTGATCTGCTGTCGCTTGAAGCTGACCTCGCTGCGCTTGTGGAGGATCTCGGCGCGGAGGCGCTCGACCCCCTTCACCAGGGTGACCTGCCCCTCACTGGCGAGGTCGTCCTGAATCCCCTCGAGTTCCCATTCCTTGTTCTCGATCTCCTGATCGAGGCGCGTCACCTGGCCCTCGAACTCGGCGATCCGCTCGTCCATCCCCTTCCGTTCTTCCTGGGCTCGTGCGAGTTTCTCGGCGATCTTCTCGCGCTGCTTGTGAACGATCGAGTGTTGGAGCCGTTCCTGCTCTTCGATCAGACGCTGGTACTCGAGCGCCGCGTCGCGCTCCTTCTGCAGCGAAAGGAGCCTACGTCTTCGCTCGGCGAGGATGACGCGATGGGTGTTCAGCTTCGACTTGACGTCCTTCAGCTCAAGGATCGCCTTGCGGCGCTTGTCGTCATACGCGGCGATTCCGCTGACCTCGTCGATAATCTCGCGCCTCCGCGTTGGGCTTCGCCGAATGATCTCGGTGATCCGCCCCTGCGCGATCAGCTGCTGGCCGTCCGGGTCGATCCGGGCCGCCTCCAGCACTTGATCGATATGGCTTCGCGGGCAGCTCCTACCCATGAACGTGTAGGTCCCCGACTTGCGGGTGATCCGCCGACCGATCGTGACCTCGGGCGCGGAGTGCCCATTCTCCAGGAACCGGTTGAACACACCGTCGCTATTGTCGAGAAGGAGGACGACCTCGGCCGTGTCGGACGGTCTGTAACGATCTCCGCCGTTGAAGATCAGATGCTCGAGGCGATCGGCGCGTAGCTGTGACGAACGTCTCCCCATCACGAAGCTCACCGCATCGAACAGGTTCGACTTCCCGGAACCGTTCTCTCCGACGACGGCCGTCAGCCCCTCGAAGAAGGGAATGACCGTCTGTTTGCGGAAAGATTTGAACCCCGTCAGCTCTACCTTCTTGATCCTCGTCATCTCAGTCCCTCGGTCGTTTCCTTCACGTATCGAGGGAAGAGGCTCAGCTGGACGATCCGGCGGTGGACCGGCGGCGGAGAGTATCCGATGAGGAGCCGTTCGATCTTGTAGCGATTGTAGTCGTTTGGCTCGGAGATCCCTTCTTCCCATCGGATGATCGATGGGATCGAAACCTCCAATTGCTTCGCGATCGCTCGCTTGCTCCACCCGTTTTCCAGCCGGAACCCTTGTAGGCGTCTGCCCAGCTCATCCATCTAGGAGCCCCCTCCATCTATGTACCAATATAACTTCTGTTACATCTTAGCGCAAAAGGAACGCGAGGGGTCGACTCAACCCCCTCGCGCGCCAGTGTTTCCCCTCACTCTTTCATCATCGGCTCTGCTGTGCTAGTTGTTGCCGACGAATCCCCAGATCAGAGCGCCGACACCTGCGAGCAGGGCGACGATCGAAATGAAGAACAGCGTATCGATCTGGGTCTGGACGTCATTGTTATCCTCGAGTGCGGCCACGCGTGCTCCGAGGCTGCTCATCTCGAGGTCGCGGTCTGCTGCCAGCCCCCGAACCTCGATGGCGATCTGTTCGGACAAGCCCGCGATCGCGTGATCGAACCCCTCGAGCTTGGCACGGTTGTTGTCGATCCGGATTGCCAGTGCCGCCATCGACCGCTCGAGCTCGATCACCTTCTTCTTGAACGTACCGACGTCCTCGTCCTCGAGCGCCTGGAGGCGCGTAGCGAGGTCCCCGACCTGTCCCTTGAGCATGGAAAGGTCAGCGGTCACGCTATCGCGGAGAGAGCCGAGGTCAGCGAAGACGCTCTCCTCGAGTGCGAGGAGGCTGCCATAGATGTTGTCGCTCAGAGCACCGAGGTCCGCATAGATGCTGTCACGCAGTGCGCCGAGGTCAGCGTAGACGCCGTCACGCAACGCATCGATGTCGCTGTACACGGCAATCTTGAACGCCTCGAATTCCACCATGTGTGTCGCGAAGGCGTCGGCCAACACGTCGAACTCCCCGCGGAGTGTGGCGAGATCGGCGATGTCCTGATCAAGAAGTGCCTTCAGCTCGTCGACGAACGCCGATAGCTCGGACAGACCGGCCTCGAGTGCCACAACGCGCACCATCAGCTCCTGCTGCGTCTCCGCCAGTGCATCGACGTCTCGCCGCAGCCCGACGATCTTCCCCTCGGCCTCTTTGATCTCCACGGAGACGGCGGTCACGATGTCCTTGTAGTCCTCGATTCTCGCATCGAGTTCATCGATGTCCGCCATGTTCCCCTTGATCTCGTTGATCAACTCGCCCGTCAGCGCCTGGAGGCTGCCGAAGACCGCCTCCATTGCCGAGATCTCCTGCTCCAATAGCTCCGAGACCGCCTGGGCGCCTTCTTCCTGGCCAAAGCCGACGAACAGGAAAACAAGGAGCGACAAGGCGGTCACCGCCGTGACAGAAAGCGCTCTCTTCATCATCGTCCTCCTTTGAAGGATTCCGTATGTCCGCTTGAGATTAGCGTTTGCGAGTGGGGCGGGGGAGGACCGCTGCCGTCCGCCGGTCGATCGTTTGTCAGTCACCGCGTGGACACGTGTCCGACAGATGAGATCGGCTGGCGCGCCCACACGAGCACGAAGGTGGCAAGGCGGACGGAGGGGCGAGAAGCGCGAACAGGATTGCATTGACGAATCGTAGGTCTTCTTGCGGCGCGCAGACGGCCGTGCTACAATGCTCCCGCTCCGCGTAGTCGTGAAACCCATATGGCGCGGGCATTATCGTACTCCTTCGACAGTGGGGGAGTGCGGAACTCGAGAACGGGGGTGCGCGCAGAGAGATGAGTGAATACGTGTTGATTGCCATTCCGGCAGCGATCTCCGTCCTGGCGCTTCTCGGGGCCTTCCTGTTCAACAGGTCGGTCGTACTGAAGGCACAGGGCACGGATCGAATGAAGGAACTCCAGGGGTACATCCGCTCTGGGGCGTTCACGTTCATGATCTCCGAGGCGAAGGTGATGCTGATCACAATGGCTGTGATCGGCGCCATCCTTTGGATCCTGTTCTACTGGGAGATCGCGGTGGCATTCTGGATTGGCTCCTTGCTCTCACTCGCTGCGGGGTTCATCGGGATGAACGCCGCAACCCACGCCAACGCGCGGACGGCCAACGCCGCTCGGAAATCGTTCAAGGACGCGTTGAACGTCGCGTTCTCCGGCGGGAGCGTGATGGGGCTCTCCGTCGCGGGTCTTGCGGCGATCGGCTTGGTGCTGGTCATCCTCCTGTTTCGGAGATGGTTCGTACCGGAGGCGCTGCACATCGAGACGCGCTACTTGTTCGGGGTTCAATCGCTCGGTGTCAACTTCATCCGCGGCGCCCTGATCGTCAGTGCCTACTCGATGGGCGCGTCGCTGGTGGCGCTGTTCGACCGCGTTGGTGGCGGCATCTACACCAAGGCGGCCGACATGGCGGCCGACATGGTCGGCAAGGTAGAGATGCACATTCCCGAGGACGATCCGCGCAACCCGGCAACGATCGCGGACAACGTCGGCGACAACGTCGGCGATGTCGGTGGTTTGGGGGCGGACCTTCTCGAGTCGTTCGTCGGCGCGATCATCTCGGTGATGGTCATGGTCGCCTACATCTACGTCGGCCGAAACAACGCCAGCCTGCAGAGTCTCATCTCGAAAATCGGATTCAGCAGCGGACTCACCGAAGCCAACTACTGGTGGCTGCTACTGGCGCCGCTCGTCATCGTCGCCGGCGGGATGTTCGCGAGCCTCCTGGCCATTCTCTATATCCGGTTCAGCCGGCGGCAGGAAGGCATGCAGACGGTCTTGATGAACGGGACGCGCCTCGCGGCATTGCTCACCGCCTTCACGACGTTTGCCTTCTGTTGGTTCTCCCCGCTGTCGCTCAACATCTTCTGGGAGGCCGTTCTCGGTCTCGCTGCGGGGATTGGGATTGGGTTCTTCTCCGAGTACTTCACCAGCTCAAGTTTCAAGCCAACGAAGGAGCTGGCGAAGATGAACCAGTCCGGCGCAGCAGTCGGTGTCACCGAAGGCATGGCGCTCGGCATGCTCTCCACTTTCTTCCCGGTGATCCTGATCGCCGCGGCCATCATCGGAGCCTACCAGCTCGGCGGGCTCCTCGGCGTTGCGTTCACCGCAATGGGCATGCTGTCGTTTGTTGCGATGACGGTCGCCGTCGACACGTACGGCCCGATCGCCGACAACGCAGGCGGCATCTCGTCGATGGCCGAACTGCCGCCGGAGGTGCGTGAGAGGACGGACAAGCTCGATTCGATCGGCAACACGACCGCGGCGATCGGCAAGGGGTTCGCGATTGGATCGGCGGCATTCGCTGCGCTCGGCCTCATCGCAGCCTTCATGTGGTCGGCGATCGGCAGTGCCGACATGGTGATGCAGCCGCAACTCCCGATCGTCGGACAGATCGCGGCCGAGTTCTCTCCGTCGGGGATCACGATACAGGTCGGGGCCTTCGTGATCGCCGGGCTGATGCTCGGCGCGATGGTGCCCTACGTGTTCTCGGCGCTTCTGATCCGCGGTGTGAGCCGGACGGCCGACATCCTCGTGCAGGAAGTGCGGCGGCAGTTCAGGGAGATGCCGGGGATCATGGATGGAACCGAGACGCCGGACTACAACCGCTGCATTACGATCACCGCGCATGGCGGACTGAACAAGATGTTCATGCCGGCGATGATTGCCGTGCTGACCCCGATTGTGTTCGGGCTGATCTTCGGCCGGTACGCACTCGGCGGGTTCCTGATCGGCGCGCTCCTCTCGGCGATCCAGCTGGCGATTTACTGCGCCAACTCCGGTGGGGCGATGGACAACGCGAAGAAGTACATCGAAGAGGGACACTTCGGCGGCAAGAATTCCGAGGCCCACGCGGCAAGTGTCACCGGTGATACGGTGGGCGATCCGCTGAAGGACACCGTTGGCCCGTCGCTCGACATCCTCATCAAGCTGATGAGTGTCATTGCCCTAGTGTTCGCGTCGCTCTTCCCGCTGTATCCGATCTTCATGTAGGGAACGGCGCGGCGACCGCACTGCGCTGGACATGATGGACGGGCTCCGATACGGTTCTTCCGGAGCCCGTCTTCTCTTCTCGGAACGGAGGTGTTACGGTGGAGGCGCCATTCATCACCGGAGAACGCATCTACCTCCGCCCGCTCGACGCGGAAGTGGATCTTGAGCGGTGTCTGCGGTGGATCAACGATCCGGAGGTCCTCTCGACCCTCGGCCGGCGTCAGCCGACGGGGCGGTCCGCCGAGCTGGAGTGGCTTCGCGGGCAATACAAGAGCGATAGACACATGAACCTGGCGATCGTCATCAAGGACGGGAACCGCCACATCGGCAATTGCGGATTCAACGAAATCGACTACATTAGCCGCAACGCTGTGTTCGGGATTCTGATCGGCGAGAAAGACGCGTGGGGGCACGGATATGCGCCGGAAGCAGCGCGGCTGATCGTCAAGCATGGGTTCGAGGAGCTGGGGCTGCATCGGATCGGGCTCGACGTCTACTCCCACAACGCCCGCGCGATCCGCGCGTATGAGAAGGCCGGATTCGTCCGAGAAGGGGTGAAGCGGGAATCGTATTTCCGTCACGGTGTCTTTCACGATACGATTATGATGGCCGTACTCGAATCGGAATGGAGGAACTCGTGAAGCTGAGCTTCTGGAGCAACGAGGATCGGTGGTTCGTCCCTCGCTCGTTCGGGCTCGGCTACTCGCTCAATCTGAAGTACGTCGCAAAGCGCGTTGGCTGGATCAAGGCGGAACGACTGCAGGAACCGCCCGCGAGCGGCCCTTCAGAACACGACGACGCGAAGACCAACACAATGACGCGCGAGCAGCGGCTTCGCCAGCGGATCGAGTCGTCGAAACACGAGGGCGTTCGATGATCACGACGCAGGGGCTGACGCGCCGGTTCGGCGACTTGGTCGCGGTCGATTCCCTGGACCTCGAGGTGCAACGCGGCGAGATCTTCGGCTTCCTCGGGCCGAACGGGGCCGGCAAGACCACGACCATCCGGATGCTGGCGGCGCTGATCGCGCCGACGGACGGCGCGGCGGAGATCGCAGGCCAGCGACTCGGGGTGGCAAACCGGGAGATCCGCCGCCGCGTCGGCGTGTTGACCGAGACGCCCGGGCTCTACC
>CBFCYU010000029.1:0-13446 GCA_965602415.1 uncultured bacterium
GCAAGCAGGTGGCAGTTCCGCCCTTCGGGCGGAACATGCCGTGGGTGACGTGGCGACAGCACTCGCTGTCGCCCTTCCCTTTGGAGTGGGCGCCGGGCGAGAACCTGCGTTCCTAGGATAGGAGTTCGACCTTTGATCGAACTCCCAAGGAACTCAGCGCCGCCAATCGCGCTGAGTTCCCGCCCTGCATATCGCCTGCCTGCTTGCCGCTTCGCTGCAAGCAGGTGGCAGTTCCGCCCTTCGGGCGGAACATGCCGTGGGTGACGTGGCGGCAGCCAAAGCTGCCCCTTCTGCTTTGGGCTGAAGAAGTGGGGTGAGAACCTGCGCTTGTAGGACAGGAGTCTGATGCAAACATCAAACTCCCAAGCTGCTCAGGCGAAAGCCTGAGCGGGCGCCCTGCTATCGCCTGCCTGCTCGGTGCGAGCACCGAGCAGCTTTGGAGTTGCTCCTTTGGATCGCAACTCCTGGCTCGTTTGCGCTGCAAGCGCCGGGCAGCTTTGGCTGCCCCCTCATCCTCTGTGCGAGAAGGGGGCGAATAGCTCGTTCCTCCGGCTGATCGATCGAAACGGACATCGCTCGCTGTTCTGGGTGTTCGAAGCCTGCGGTGTCGAGCACCTCGGAGTTCCCCGACCGGCGGGAACTCCTGGATCGATCAGGGCGACGAGGAATGGCTCGACTTCGATGAGCGTGGGAACTTGGTGCCACGCACCGAGTCTCTTGGAGTTTCGGCGTGGAGCCGAAACTCCTGAGAGACGATGAAGATCGTAGGTTCGAGCCGTGCTTCGCCCAATGAGGAAAGAGGCGAGCTGCACGCTCGGCTCTTTCGTCCTGCCGACAAGGCTCAGAGGTTGATTGGCAAGTAACCGGTGTAGAGGAGATCGGCTCCGAACCACTCGGTGGTGACGCGCTCGAGTCGCAACGCATCGGCGATTCGCTCCGTCCCAGCACCGCCGATCGCGGGGATGGCCCCCCGCCCGCCGATGAGGATCGGCGCGATGAACAGCGACACCTTGTCGACCAACCTGGCGCTCAGAAAGGCGGCGGCGGTCTCGCCCCCTCCTTCGATCAGCACCGAATCGATGCCGCTGTCGGCGAGGTCTGCCAGCAGGCGAGGAAGATCGATCCCCCCAGCGCTATCCGGAACGCGCCAGACGCGCGCGCCGCGCGAGCAGAGCTCCAGTTCGACGTCGGCGGGCATGCTCGCGGTGACGACGATCGGCGAGGCGTGTGCCTTGAGGAGCCGCGCACTCGGCGGGAATCGCCCTCTCCGATCGAGGGTGACCGGAACAGGGTTTGGCCCGACGACGTGGCGAACGGTGAGGAGCGGATCATCGCTGAGAACGGTCTGCACGCCGACGAGGACGGACATGAACCTCCGGCGGAGCCGGTGCACTTCGGTCCGCGATGCCTCCGACGAGATCCACTGCGAGTCACCGGACTTCGTTGCGATCCGGCCATCCAGGCTGACGGCGAGCTTCAGCTGGACGAACGGTCGGCTCCGCTCGGCGAACGTGAAGAAAATCTCGTTCTGCAGCCTCGCTTCGTCGTGCAGTATGCCTTCCATGACGTCGATCCCGGCGGCGCGAAGCGACGCGATGCCGCCACCGTCGACCTCCGGATTGGGGTCGCGGGCGGCGATCGCAACGCGCCGAACGCCCGCCGCGACGATCCGGTCGGTACACGGCGGCGTCTTCCCGTGGTGGCAGCAGGGTTCGAGCGTGACATAGAGGGTCGCACCGCGCGCTGCGTCACCGGCCTCGTCGAGGGCAAAGATCTCGGCGTGAGGGCCGCCGAATCGGCGATGATACCCACGTCCGACCACGCGGTCCTCGCTGACCAGGACGGCCCCAACGAGCGGATTGGGGTGAACGTCCCCCTCACCGAGCGCGGCCAGCTCGAGCGCGAGTCGCATCCACCTGGCGTCCATCAGCCGGCTGCCCCGCGAAGTGCACTCACCGCCGCCATCGGGTCCGGCTGCGCGAAGATCGCCGAGCCGGCGATGACGATGTCCGCGCCGGCATCGACCACCGACCGGACGTTTCCGGGATGGATGCCGCCGTCGACGGCGATCTCGATCGGGCGAGAGCCGATCTTATCGCGGAGTTGCCGGATCCGGTCGATCGATTCGGGCAGGAACTCCTGCCCGCCGAATCCCGGCTCGACGGTCATCACCAAGACGAGAGTGACGTCGTCCAGGTAGGGCGTCAGTCGATCGAGCGGCGTTCCGGGGCGGAGGGTGACGCCGACCCGTGCCGACGTCCGAGCGATCGCCCGGATCACGGCCAGTGGATCGTCGGTCGTCTCGACGTGGAAGATGATCGAATCGTCCGGGCTAACGTCGAACTGGGGAGCGTAGGTAAGCGGGTGATCGATCATCAGATGGACGTCAAACGGCAGCGTGAGCCGCTTGCGGAGCGCGTTGACCACTGGAGGACCGAACGTGAGGTTGGGAACGAAGTGGCCGTCCATCACATCCCAGTGGAACCGATCGACCAGCGACTCAATGGAGTGTGCCTCGTCGTAGAGACGGGCGAAGTCGGCGGAGAGAAGGGACGGCGAGAGCTTCATCGTCGTCGACCGACCGACAGCAGCATCACGAGTTGCAGGGCGGCCATCGCCGCTGCCGCGACGTAGGTCAGAGCGGCGGCGAACAGGACCTCCTTGACGGCTCCGATCTCCTCTTCGCTGACGATCGCCGCTTCGCGGAGCGCGCCGACGGCGCGGCGGCTTGCGTCGAACTCGACCGGGAGGGTGATCAGCGTGAACAGGACAGCGACGGAGAACGCGATGATCCCGGCGGTGATCAGCGGCTGATACCGCGAGAAGAGGCCGATCAGGAAGAGCGGGAAGGCGAGTTGCGAACCGAAGCTCGCAGCCGGGACGATTGCCGTTCGCAGTGAGAGCGGCCCGTACGCACGGGCGTGCTGGATGGCGTGCCCCGCCTCGTGTGCGGCGACGCCGATTGCGGCGATCGAGGAGGATTCGGGCGCGGACAGACGGAGAACCTTGCGGCGCGGATCATAGTGATCGGAGAGACGCCGCGTCGTGCGCGCGATCGCGACGTCTCGAATCGCGGCGCCCTCGAGGAGGCGGATCGCCGCCGATTGCGCCGTGATCCGGCCGGCCGACTCGACCCGGGCGTACCGCGCGTAGGTCGATCGGACCTTCCACTGCGCGTACGCGGCGAATCCGACGGCCGGCAGCAGGATCAACAGGCTCGGACCGAGGAAGAACGGGAGTCCCCACATCATGCTACGATTCCACCTTTGAATGGATTCGGCCAAGTATACGGCGCCTCCGAAACTGCCACAAGCGCCGCCCGAACACGAAAACGAGGAGAGCGATCGTCGCTCCGAGGAGGTCGGTGGCAAGATCGAGAGCGCTGGCGATTCGCGTGATCACGAACAGCTGGTGAAGCTCATCGGTGCCGGCGTAGACGGCGGTGAGGACGAACGACAGAAGCGCGCGTCGGTTCGTCGCCTTCCAGGCGAGTGCGAAGAAGAGAGCGAACTCCGCTGCGTGGAAACACTTGTCGAAGTGGGGGAACGGCGGGTCACCCGCAGTGATGGGAGAGTGAGACAGGGCGAAGATCGCCCCGGCATAGAGAGCCAGAACGGCGCACCAGATCTTCTGTTTCATCGCGATCGAAGGCGAGAGAGGGCCGATAAGCCGGATTCTGTCGAGGGGAGACATCCATCTATGCGGCCTACCCGAAGGCATCGAGCGGGTCACCCTCCATCGCCTTCCTATTTGGCCTTGCTCTGGCCAGGGTTTGCCGAGCCGGTTCGGTCACCCGGACCGCTGGTGGTCTCTTGCACCACCGTTTCACCCTTGCCTGTGCGAGCCTCGGAGAGGCTCGCCATCGGCGGTCTGTTCTCTGTGGCACTTTCCCGAGGTCGCCCCCGCTGAGATTTCCTCAGTGGCCTACCCTGTAGAGTCCGGACTTTCCTCGAACGCCTTCGACCTTCGGCCGAAGACGCCCGCGTCTCCCTGGCCCTCTCTCGATGCTTCGAGTATACAGAATCACAGCAGCGGATGGTGTGCAGGGTGGCGGTTCGCCGTGTTGGACACGGGGTTGGTCAGGAGTCAGGCACGAACTCGTCGACGTACAAGATGCGCGAGCAGTGCTCACAGGTGACGATGACCATCCCGCCTCGGGCGCGTTCGATCGTGCTCCCACTGAGCTTCAGCTTACAGCCGGAGCAAGTCCCGTTCCTGATCAATGCGATTGGCTCCGCCGAGCGCTGGCGCAGGGTCTCGTACTGTTTGAGGAGATAGACAGGGATCCGATCACAGAGGGCGCCGCGCTCCTCGGCCAGCCCATCGACTTGCCCGAGAATCCCGGAGATTCGGGACGTGCTTCCGTCGATCTGGGACTGGAACTGCTCGACCTTGGTGGAGTAGTCCGCGATCGCACGCTCGAGGACCTGCCTGGATTCCTCGATTGTGTCCATCAAGACGAGTGCCTCGTCCTCCATCGTGGAGATTCGCACCCGCTCGCTCTCGATCTTCGCCCCGAGGTCCTGCATCTCCTTGAAGCTAATGATCCCCGTATCGAGGCGCTCTTGGTATCGGCGGATGTTCATATCGAGTTCGTCGACCTCAAGGTTCTTCATCCGGCTCTCGTGCTCGAGTTGCGAGAGGCGCTCGCGCAGCCGGTCGACGGTCGACTCCTCAGCCACGATGCGCTGCTCGGTCTGCTTCTGCTGGGCGCGGAGTCGGTCGATCTGGACGGACAGCTCGTGCAGCTGCCCGTCGGCCGTTTGAAGGTCGAGAAGCTGTGTGATCTCAGGCAGCACGGTCCCCCCACACCGGATCGCGGTTTGCATCGACTATACGGTCCGGCTTGAGCGGCTTCAAGTCGGCCGATCGTGATGCGTGCGCGTCCAACGATCTCAACGACAGGTGGCTGGGTGAGGACATCTATCCGGGAAGCATCCCGGGGAGATTGAGTCCCTGTGCCAACGGGCCGAGCCTCTGCTGGGCGGCTTCCTTCGCGTTCGATTGGGCCTCTTGCACGGCGGCGATGATGAGGTCGATCAGCATCTCGACGTCGTCCGGATCGACGACCTCACGTTCGATCTTGAGGTTGGCCAGCTCGCCTTGGCCGGTGACGGTCGCTGTCACCATGCCGCCGCCGGCGGAGGCCTCGATCTTCATCTCCGCGATCTCGGACTGCGCCCGCTCGACCTCCTCCTGGATGCGCTTGGCCTGCTTCATCAGATTTCCGAACCCGCCCGTCCCCTTCACAGTTCCTCCTTCACGACCTTTCCGTCGAAGACCTTACACACTAGGCGAGCCTTCTCTTGAAGCACCTCGTGGGGCAACGGCTTGCGGACCACGCCCTCGTCGATCTCCACCTCGACGTGGACGTCGTCGCCGAAGTGTCGGTGGACGACTCCCGCGAGGTACTGCATGTTGTCGCGCTTCTCAATGCTGTCCTTGTGAAACGAGTGCTCGGGATGAAATGAGATCACGAGCTTCGATTCGACGAGACACGGACGCCCCTCGATCAGAAACGCCGCGATGGCGATCCGATCTTGCTCGATCTCGCTCAGCAGCGCGTCCCACGTCGCCTCGAATCCTTCGGGCGGAGGGGTTGCGGCCTTCGGTTCCGCGACCGCTTCGGCCGTCGGCGTAGGAGCATCGGCAGGGATTGCCTCCGGCGGGTGCGCGTTCGCCTTCTCCGCCGTCTCGGCGGCCTGCTGCGCGTTTGCTGCAACGGGAGCTTGCTCTGCCTGCGGGGTGAACAGGTCAGTCGCTTCGGCCGAGGTCGGTCTCTTCGGCGCCTCGGACACCGGCGATGGTTCGGAGCGACCAAGGGACTCCGGAAGCGACGCTAGTAGGTCGAGAAGGCCGATCTCGAGGCGGATCCGGCGGTCGAGCGACCGGAACAGGTCACTCTTGATGGCGAGCAAGTGGCGGGCGATCTCGATGTCGGCGTCGGGAGAGGCCGAGCCGTCCACCAGGCGATCGCGAAGGATGTGGACGACGTCGGTGAGGAAGATCTCCAGGTCCTTGCCGCGATCGACGAGGCCATCGATTGTGCGGATGACCGACTCGCGATCGCGGTCTCGGATTGCCTCGATGAACGCCAATTGTGTCGATCGATCGACGAGTCCGAGCATGTCGAGGACGGCCTCAGCGGAGATCTCGTTGCCTTGGTAGCTCATCGCTTGTTCGAGCATGACGAGGCCGTCTCGCATTCCGCCGTTCGCGCGTTGCGCGAGGAGTGAGACGGCCTCCGCTGATACCGTGACGCCCTCCGACTTGGCGACGCGTGCCAGGTGCTCCCCGATCTGAGAGGGAGGGATCCGACGAAACTCGAACGCCTGGCAGCGGGAGACGATCGTGCGAGGGATCTTATACGGCTCGGTCGTGGCGAACATGAACATCGCGTGCGGGGGAGGCTCCTCCAACGTCTTGAGCAGGGCGTTGAACGCCTCGTTCGTCAACATGTGGACCTCGTCGATGATGTAGACCTTTCGCACGAGGTCGGTCGGGGAGAAACTGACCTCCTCGCGCAGACGCCGGATGTGATCGATCCCTCGGTTCGATGCACCGTCGATCTCGACGATGTCCAATGAGCGGCTGGTGAGGATTGTCGAGCAGTTGGCGCACTCGTTACACGGCTCGCCGTCGGACGGTTGGAGGCAGTTCACGGCGCGCGCGAGGATGCGCGCGACCGATGTCTTGCCGATCCCGCGCTCCCCTGCGAACAGATACGCATGGGCGGCGTTGCCGGCCGAGACGGCGTTGCGGAGTGTCCGGACGATCTCCTCTTGTCCGACGACGTCCCCGAAGCGCTGCGGCCGCCATCGGCGGTAGATGGAAAGGCTCTCGGGCTGTTTGCTCACAGTGGCTCTCACTTCCCTGGTCGGGGAGACTGGATTTGAACCAGCGACTTCCTGCTCCCAAAGCAGGCGCGCTACCAGGCTGCGCCACTCCCCGCGACGGCGTGGCCATTATAGATAGGCTCGAGAAGCCGATCAATCGAACAGGGGGCCGGCGCCATCGATCGGATTCCCAGACGACATTACAGCGTGCGGAGCGCGCGCGACGGCCACTTCCGCACGACCAGCTCTAGAAGGAAGACACCGAGCGCGGCGAGAAGGAGCGGTACGTGAAGAGGTGAGTACGTCGTCGACGTTCCACCCTCCACGGCTGGGAGGGGCGTATTGTCCTCCAGCAGGCGCCCGCCCGTCGCCTGTGCGACGCGAGAGAGGGCCTCCAGGTCCGGTCCGAGATCTCGGTACTCGATCGGATACGGGACGGTCAACGGGAGGGTGAGAGAGCGCTGCCGCAGGTGATCGATCACGTGGAGTGCGTACCCACCC
Organism: uncultured bacterium; assembly: GCA_965602415.1. Classification (GTDB taxonomy): domain Bacteria; phylum Bipolaricaulota; class Bipolaricaulia; order UBA7950; family UBA9294; genus JANQEA01. Next base: position 7,338 of record CBFCYU010000029.1, read on the forward strand.
TGCGGCGGCAGAGGGATGGAGGCAACGTAGAGGCCGGGGCCCATCTGGACGAGCTTGTATGCCGTCCCTTCCGGCAGGAGCTGGACCTCGAGGTCGAGGAAGTTGGCGAACGTCCCGTCATCGTCGCGAGCGTCGACCAGCAACTCGATCGTCTCCGGGTGCCGGACGATCGATGTCGACAGACCGAGCGTCGATGTCAGATATGGCTCCGTCGTCGCAAGGATCGCCTCGAACAGCTCCGACAGACCGGGCCAAGCGAGCCATTCCTTGGATCCGAGTCCGGCCAGATCGGTATTGAGAACGGTCACCGCGCCGAGCCCGACGCGCCACGTGCTGACGATCGGGTCCTCTCCGACCCAGAGTGAGGTGTCCGCGGTCGGCTTTGGGTAGGTGAGGACATATCCGCCGAGCGGCGGGACGTCGGAACCGAGTTGTTCGCGAAGCCTGCCGGCGACCTCGACGGGGCCGTCGACGAATCGCTGTCGGCTGATTCGCTGGGTAGCCTGAATGGAGATCTGCGGGAGGAGAGAGAAATCGTCCGCGCGGTACAGAGTGCCTCCGCCTGCCTCGACCAGCGCGCTGAGCAGGGCGACGTTCATCGTTTGGCCGACGCCGATTGCAGACAGGGTGACGTCGTCCAGGTTCTGCAGCCGACGGACGAGACCGGGGTAGTTGCGCACCTCGTCGACTGTCTTTCCGTCGCTGATCAGCAGAATGTGTTTCGACGGGACGTCGATCTCTTCGAGTCGATCGAGTGCCTCGACGATCGGGTAGTAGACGTCTGTTCCACCGATTGCCTCGAGTCCGCGGAGGGCGTCGTAGAGCTCGCTCGACGAGACCGGGGCGATCGGGACGGTCCACTCGTGCTCCAGGTTGAACGCGATGATCCCGACGTGGGTGGTCGCGTCGAGAAGGGCAGCGCTTGCGGCTGCGGCTTCCTTGAGGATCTCGATCTTCTCGACGCCGCTGACCCTTGATCGCATGCTCGACGAGCGATCGAGGACGTAGACGAGGGCCAGTTGAGCCTCGCGTGATTTTTCGGGGAGCATATACGAGACCGGGAGGAACTCCTCGATCCCCCCTTCGCTGATTCCACGGACCTCCTCCTCCCCTTCGATGACAAGAAGTCCGCCTCCGAGGTCGCGGATGAAGCTGCTGATGGCATCGAGTTCGTCGCCGGTCAGGGTCGCGAACGAGAGACCGGTGAGAACCACTTGGCGATAGCCCGACAGGGCTTCCAACGATGGGATCACCTCGGAGTTGGTGAAGCTGAGTCCGAGCGACTCGACCAGCGCGGGGGCCCTCGACTTGCCGAAGCGATCGACGACCAAGACGGGCGGTTGGCCGGTCGCTGCGACCAAGAGTGAGAGCGTGTCGTTGCTTGGGATCGGATCGTCGATTGCCTTGACGATCGCTTGGTACGTGTGGGCCACGGGTCCTTCGATCGAGTCATCGACGGAGAAGCGCGTGAGACCTTCTCCCAGCGACACCTCCTCGAGGGAGAGAAGTTCGTCGTCCCGGTAGACGACGAGGGTCGCGTCGACGGCCTGAGCGGACTCGATCTCGATGTCGATCGAGAATGGGCGGTCCACGGAGACTTGGCTCGGTCCGCGCAGCGAGGCGAGCGCGACGTCGGCCGGGGAGGGCGAGCCAACGGGGAGAGCCGAGATCGGAACGCCGGCCAACTGAGCGGTGCTGAGTGCGACGCTCACGTGGTCGGTGAACAGCCCGTCGCTGAGCAGGACGAGCTGATTCGCACCGCCTTCCGGGAGGATCGAGAGGCCCAGCTCGACAGCGGCGTCGAGGTTCGACGCCGTGCCGTCGAACGGGATGACGCCGAGAGGGAAGACGGACGATCCGAGCGGCACAGCGAGGGCGGCCGTTCCGGCAAACTCAATTGTCGCGAAGCTCCAATCGGGGTGCTCGGAGACGATCCGATGGATCGCTCCGCGTGTCGCGTCGTCTCTGGACGTCAGCGTGACGCTCGCCGAGCGATCGATGAGGAAGACGACGTTGTGCTCCGCCCTCCGCTCCGAAATTCGTGGACCGGCAAGGGCGAGAAGGAGGAGAAGCAAGGCAATGCTGCGCAGGACGGGTCGACTCTTCCGGCGCAGAAAGAGGAACAGGATCCCGCCGACGATCGGCAGCGCGGCGAGCAGGAGATAGGGCGTCGATAGCTGGATCATCGCGCCCTCCTCATCAGGTTTCGTCGCCCGGAGTGCAAGTACGCCTCGGCGAACAGTAGCACGATCGCCATCGCCGCGGCGACGGGCCAGAGGGGGAGAAACCGGACCGCGCTCTGACCGGTGCTATCGATCGCGCCGACCCCGTCCGCTGCCACGCGTGCGGACGATTCCTCTGTCGGGACGTTGACAGCGATCGCGAAGGCGCCGCGATCGGTGATCAGCGTGTGGAATCCGGGCGAGGTGGGGCGGAACGTCGCAAGACCTTCGAGTAGCGGGATCGACTTCTCCTGAGCGTCGTACAGCCCCTCTATTGTGCCGCGTCCGGAGAGCGTGATGGGGTCGCCAACCTCGGCGGAGCGATGCGAAAGCTCGGAGGGGAGCCGAACCAGACCGGCGATGATGTTGCGTATCAGGAGGGGGAAGTCGATGGTGATCGGCAGGTTGGTCTCGAGGATATTCGGGGCGAGGTAGAAGACGGTCCGCGTCTCGTCCGTGTACGTCGCGAGCAACGGCACGCCGTCGGCCGCGAGTACGACCTCCGCGGAAGGTGGGAGCGTTGTGGTCGGCGCCTCGCGGACACGGAAGTTCGAAGGATCGACCTCGTTCAGAATCGGATGATCCGGCCTTAAGACTTCGATCCGAGTCGTGGGAAGAGTCTCCCCTTGAGCCAGAAGGCCCTCGATTCCCGCGTGGACAAGGAGGATTGTGCCGGCTTGGGAGGCCGGCGCGCGTGCTCCGTGGACGACGGTGAGGTCCGCGTCCTCGGCGGCGTCGACGAGGGTGAGAGGGGCGACGGATCGGAGTGCCGCCATGAGGTAGCGGTTCTCGCTGCCGAGCCAACGAACGCGTACGTCGATCGGCCGATCGAGCGCGAAGAAGCGCCGGTTGTCCGTAGCGAAACCGTCTTCCGGTTCGAGAGACGCGGTGAACAGCGTGCCCCTCGAGTTCGGAAACGGAATGACGAACCTCTCTGCCGAGCCGGGAGCCATGAGCAAGGAGAGCGTCGTCTGGTTCTCCCGATCGTCGATCCTGATCTTGACGTCCTGGTACGCGTCCGTGTCGTTCAGAGCGGTCACGAGAGCGGTCACGCCCTCTCCTTCGGGGTTCTCGCGAACGGAAAAACCGGTCAGTGCGAGGTTGTCGCCACCATCGATAAGAATCGTTTGAAACGAGTCCGGCATGTCAGAGAACGAGTGGTCGGAGAGGACGACGACCCTCTCGAACCGCGAAGTCCCTCCGATGCTGCCGAGAAGAGAGAGGAGCGACACTGCGGTGCCGTCGCCGTACCACGTCGGCTCGGAACGGAGGATGGCGTCCTGCAGATCGACGTGTTCGAGGCCCGGACGGGCGAGGATCGTCGGTCGAGACGAGAGCTGGATGACTGCGGTTGTGGTGGACGGGTACTGATCGAGAAGGGAACGGGCCTCGTCCATTGCGTGCTCGTAGCGCGTCGAGCCGTCCTCCGTGGCGGTCCGCATGCTGGCGCTCCCGTCTAGGACGATGGCGAGCCCGGATAGGGAGGCAGTGCGCATCCGCCACGCGGGCTGAGCGAGGGCCGTGACGAGAACGAGGAAGATTGCCAGCTGAAGGAGCAGCAACGGATCGACCTGCTGGCGAATCTGCGCCGCACGCGACTGTGGATCACCCGGAAGGCCTTCCCACAGGAACAGCGCAGACACCTCGCGCTGCCGCTCGCGCGAGCGCAAGAAATGCAGGACGAGAATGAGGAGTGAGGCGAAAAGGATGTAGAACGCAGCCGGGTTCAGGAGCGTCATCTGAGCATTCCTCCGTTCCGCAGGTCCTCGTGCAGGAAGCGAGCGACCGGGACGTCCGTTGTCGTCTGAAAGTAGGGGATTCCCCGCTCGAACGAGAAGGCTTGGAGTTGTTCGCGATTCCGGCGAACCCGATTCGCGTACTCATCGAGCGTCCGCTGTCCGATCGTCAGCGTGACGCGTTGCGACGATTCGACATCGACGATTCGGGTCGTTCCCGCGGCGTGGGGCTTCACGTCCTCGGGGTCGAGGACCTGGAGGAGAATCACCTCGTCTCCTCGATGAAGGAGCCGCGCGAGACCGTCTGCGAACTCCGCCCCGGAGGCGAGGAAGTCGCTGATCACGATCGTGAGCCCGCTCTCCCGCGTTCGGGAGAGGAACTCGAGGATCGCTTGATTGACAGACGTCATTTCGCCCGGTTCGATGTCGCGGAGGAGACGGAGGATCTTCCCCATCTGACCCATTCCGTGGCGCGCAGGCAGCCCGGGGATCAGCCGGTCGGTGAACGGGAAAAGCCCGACGCGATCGAGTCCGCGGAGCCCGAGATAGGCCATGGCTGCGGCGAGGTGCGCCGCGTAGTGGGCCTTGCTGGGGACACCAATCTGCATCGACGCACTGAAGTCGATCAGGAGGTAGATCGGAAGGTCGGCCTCGAGAACGTAGGTCTTCACCAACAGGCGGTCAAGGCGTCCGTAGACGTTCCAGTCGATGTATCGGAAATCGTCGCCAGGCGCGTATGCCCGGTAGTCGGCGAATTCGAGGCTGACACCGGCACGAGGGGACGCGTGCAGGCCGGCAAGGTGCCCCTTCCTCCGCCCCTTGACGATGAAACGGAGGTTCGATAGACGCTGCAAGAAGGCTTCGTCGATGAACGTTGGCATTAGGAGTGCGCGGGCACGTGCTTCCAGACGTCGTCGAGGAGTTCGTCGATCGGAACCCCCTCGGCCTCTCCCTTGAAGTTGAGAACGAGGCGATGCGCAAGCGCGGCGTGGAAGAGCTCGCGGATGTCCTCGCGCCGCACGTTCACCTCGCCTGAGAGAAAGGCGTGTGCCTTGGCGCCCATGATGAGTGCGAGCGCTGCCCGGGGACTCCCACCGTACTCGACGTATTCCTTGATCCGCGCCGGGGCGTGTTCGCTGTTCGGATGCGTTGCGAGGACCAAGCGAGCGACGCACTCGCGCAATCCCTCGGCGATCGGAATCTCACGGACGACCTCGCGTGCCGCCAGGATGTCCTCCGCCGTCGCCGTCGGCTCGGGGAGGCGGATGCCCGTGCCTTCGGTGTTCCGCACGGTGATCGCGACGAGCTCGTCGAGGGAGGGGAAGCGGACGTTCGCCTTGAGGAGGAACCGATCGATCTGGGCCTCCGGGAGGGGGTACGTCCCTTCCATCTCGATCGGGTTCTGGGTCGCCAAGACGATGTAGGGCTCTTCGAGTTCGTACGTGTTGGCACCGACAGTGACGGTCCTCTCCTCCATCGCTTCGAGCAGGGCGGACTGGGTTTTCGGCGTGGCGCGGTTGATCTCGTCGGCGAGGACGACGTTGGCGAAGACAGGCCCGCGGGAGAACGTGAACCGCCGGTGTCCCGATTCCTCGGTGATGATGTCAGTCCCGACGATGTCGGCCGGCATGAGGTCCGGGGTAAATTGAATCCGCGAGAACTTCAGGCCGAGTGAAGCGGCCAATGCCCTGACCAGGAGCGTCTTCCCGAGCCCGGGAACGCCCTCGAGGATGAGGTTCCCTTTGCAGAGGAGGGCGATCAGTGCGGCCCGAATGATCTCACCGTGACCGACGATCACCTGCTCGATCGATGACGTCAGACGCCGAAAGACAGTCTGTGCTACCTCCAGGTCCCGTTCCGTGATCATGGTCCTCCTTCTGAAATCGCGTTGAAGTAGTCTCGAACGATCTCGATGGCCCCCTCGGGCACCCCGCGTTCGCGTAGGATCGAGACGATCTGCTCGTAACTCACCCGGAAGGCAGGTTCGCCTGCGTTCGAGCCGGGCATCAGCTCGATTGGGACGCCCTCGGTGACGAATTCGCTGACGAAGTGCCCTTCGGATCCGATCTTGGCCCGCTCCTCCTCACGGATGAAGCCGGCTTCACGCTCCTCGTTGTTGGACGACCCGCCGGGCCCTTCGCTTCCGCCGAC
>CBFCYU010000030.1:0-13422 GCA_965602415.1 uncultured bacterium
GCTCGTCGTTCTTCGGTGCGCGGACCATCCCCGTGATCAGGTCGCCGTCCCGCAGCGCAAAGCGCTTGATCTGGGACGGCGACACGTAGACGTCGGTCCGCCCCGGCAGACAGCTCTCGCCGCGCAGGAATCCGTACCCGTCCGGGTGCAGCTCGAGGATTCCTTCCGTGAAATGGAGTTCGTGCGCCTTGGCCAGATGGGCCATCACCTGTCGGAGGAGGTCGTCTTTCCCCGACTGCCTGTTGTTCCTCAGCCCGAGCCCTTCGGAGAACTCGAGCAACTCATCGATCGTCTTCTCACGCAGTTCGCGTACTTCCTTCATCGAAATCACCTCAAAACTGGATGCCCCTGTAGACGATCAGTGCGGTCGCACCGAAGTAGAAAAGCAACAGGGCAGCGGAATCGACCCCGATCCCCAGAATCCGTCGTCGGGAGCGCGCCCCCAACGATACCATAGCAACGATAGTCAGCAAGGCGCCGCAGATCGCGACGACCACCTGATCGTCCTCTCCGCCCTTCAGGCTCGCGTAGATCGAGCCCCGCTGGAACGCCGCGTCGGCGAAGAAGATGGTCAGGATGTTGAACATGTTCGAACCCAACAGGTTGCCGACGATCATGTCGTAGGCCCCGATTCGCAATGCCCCAATCGACGTGGCGAGCTCGGGGAGTGACGTCACGACCGCGACGAGAATCGCCCCCATGAAGGAGGCCGACAAGCCGGACGTCATGGAGATCTCCTTGCTCGCACGGATCAAGAAGATCCCCGAGACGACGATGACCGCGGCGCAGACCACGAACCCGATGATCGCCGCCCGAAGCGAGAGTCCTTCCCTCTGCGTCTCCTCCTCGATCTCCTCCTGCCGCTCCACGTGGAAGAGGAGGAAGACGCCGGCGACGTAGCCGGCGAGGATCAGCCAACTGACCGGGCTGATCCCGAGGAAGGTCGCCCGCGGTGCCAGAACGATCCCGAGGATGCCGAACAACGTTAGGAGCACGGCCATCCCCCCGCTCAGCGTGTGATAGCCGCGCACCTTCAAGAGGAACGGGCCCCGCCCGAGGAGGAGAATGTCCATCACGGCGATAATCACGACGTTGAACAGGTTGCTCCCAAACGCGTTTCCCAACGCGAGGTTCGGTACGCCAAGACTTGCGCCGGAGACTGTCGTCGTCAGCTCCGGGACCGAGGTCAATGTCGCGAGGAACAGGAGTCCGATCCAACCTTGCCCGATCCCGGTCCGTCTTCCGAGTGCCTCGCCGTAGGGCGCGAGGCGGATTCCGGCGAGGATGATCCCAATCGCCGATAGAGCGAATGTCACCCAATGGAGGATCATCAGCGTATCTCACCTCTGCGATAGATTCGCCGGTCCATGCCACTCGCCCCTCCACGGCTCCGCGAGCAACACGCCGGTGGCTCACCGTCTCCCACTCGACGCGAGAGCGAACCGTGCGATCCGGCTCTATCCAATCAGGCGGGCAATTCCCGCGACGGCTAGAGCTTCTTGAACAGCCACTTCACCATGTCCCCGTACATCTTCAGACGGTCGAGACCCCCTTTAAGGAGACCGCGCTTCTCCTCTTTCAGGACGTGCGTCACGCCCTCGAGCTTCACGTACTCCTTGCGCCATCCTTCTTTCGACGCGAGCCTCGAGAGCGCCATCTCGATCCCGTAATCCATCTCTTCCACGTTCTCCCTGGCCCGCTCCCAGAGCCTTCGGGAAAGGACCCGCTGCCCGGACGCATACGGGTTGATCTTCTGCGCGAAATCCGTGTTCTTCCGTCCATCGGAAAAGACGCCCACGACCATGTCCAACCCCTCGTCGTGATACGCCCGGATCATCCGATCGACGTGCGCCGTGGTCAGCCCAACGAGATCTGCATCGAGGAACAAGAACGTGTCGTTCCTCGCGCCGGAGACGCCGACAGCGAGCGCCGCTGCCTTGCCCCGATTCTCGGGAAGAGTGACGACCTGGACCGGGAAGCCCTTCGCTTCCTCCGCCGTTTCGTCCTCCGACCCATCGTCAACCACAATCACTTCATCAACAAGCGAGCTCGCTACGATGGGATCAAGAACAGCGCCGATTCGCCCAGCTTCGTTGTATGCGGGTACCACCACGGAAACGCGCATGGGAATACTGGTGATGCTGACGAAGTCGGGTTATCGCCCCACCCCTATCACCGAACGCATCTTATCCCTTGGTGCTCGTCAAGTCAATTCCAGTACCGGGTGACATGCTCCCGGCCGCGTGCCGGATCACTCGTCGGCGACAAACCAGTCGACAACCTCTTCGACCAGGTCGGCTTCATTGTCGAACGTGTCCACGGTGACCGGGAACGATTCGATGAACCGCTTGCCGTAGCTACGCGACAGGACTCGCTGATCGGTGAGGACCACGATCCCGTGATCTTCCTTCGTTCGGATCAGACGGCCGACGCCCTGGCGGAGCTTCAGAACCGCTTGCGGCAGCGACAGATCACGAAACGGATCGCGCCCCTCTCTGGCGATCCGATCGGCCAGCGCCGACAGGATCGGATCGGTCGGCACGGAGAACGGAAGACGGGTGATGACGAGGAACTCCATCTCCTCTCCGGGGAAATCGACGCCCTCCCAGAAACTCTCCGTCCCGAGCAGAAGCCCAGCACCCGAATGGGCGCGAAAACGGTCGATCAGCTTGCTCCGCGGACCGTCGACTCCTTGCGCGTACGTTGCGATCTCCGGCGGAACCCGATCGCGGACGGCGCGGAGCATCTGGTACGAGGTGAACAACGCGAGGCCCTTTCGGCCCAGTCTTGCGGTCAGCGTTCCGAGGAGCGACGCCAACGCTTCCACGTACGCATTCCCTTCGCTGTCGATCGGAGGGAAGCACGCCGGGACGGCGACCTTCATTCGATCCCGGAACGAGAACGGGCTCTCGACCACTGCGGTTCGGACTCGCAGGACGCCGTCGGTCAGGCCGAGCGATCGGCTGATGTAGTCGAAGTTACCTGCGAGGGAGAGCGTCGCCGAGGTGTAGACGACGGATTCGATCCGCGGGTAGAGGAGCCGCTGGAAGAACGGAGCCACGTCGAGGGGCGTCGCATGGAGAGCCATCCCGTCGTGGTCCCTTTCGTACCAGTGGACGGTGTTCTCGTCCGGAGGAACGGTGATCGCCCTCGCCACGTCGCTGAGCCCCGCAACCCGGTCGATGTGCCCCTCCAGTTCTTTGCGGGTCTCCTCCACTTCGAGCCGGCCGCCGAGACGATCGAGCGCCATCTCCAGCTGCTGCAATGCGGTCGTCGTCTCTCCGATCCGAGGCTCCAACCCCGAGAGGGACGAGAACGTCCCGCGGCGCTCCTCGGGGAGCTTCCGGTCCAGGCTCCGAAACAGGCTCGTCGACCTCCGTCGCACCGTCGCCACGTGCTCTGTCGCCCGTTTAACGTCCGCGTCGCCCGGAGGGAGCGCGAGCCGCCGCAGCCACCCTGGCCGCCGAGTTGCCGGTTCCAGTTCGTCCGCGACACGCGCGACGATCCGCTCGGACAGGCTCCTCGTGAACGCGGTCCGCGCAGCCGCTTCCAAGCTGTGTGCCTCGTCAACGATGAGATGGGTGTACCTGCCCAGGACCACGCCACCGACCGCCAGATCGCCGAGAAGGAGGGAATGGTTAACCACAACGAGGTCCGCCTTCCGCGCCCGACGGCGCGCGGCGATAGAGAAGCACTTGTCGAGGACTGGGCAGAAGACGCCGACGCAGTGGTTCGGCGCATCGCACAGGCGCGCCCACAGCGTGCGGGACTCCGGATGGCTCAGAAACGCTCCGTTCTCGTCGATGTCCCCCGTGTCGCTCTCGAAGAGCCACCGGGCGAGCGGCGCGAGGAGAGTCAGCCGACCGCGCTCGAGGCCGCCGACCATCTCGCTGACGAGCCCCTGCCACCGACGAAGGCAGATGTAGTTCTCTCGGCCTTTCAGGAGCGCCACCCTCAAATCCGGAGCAAGACGTGCCAGGAGAAACGGCAAATCCTTCCCGTAGAGCTGCTCCTGAAGCTGTTTCGTACGGGTGGAGACGACCACCCGTGTCGAGGAACCGGCCCTCAGATGGAGGATCGCGGGAACCAGATACGCGAACGTTTTTCCGGTCCCCGGGCCGGCCTCGACGAGGAGCGCCTCCCCGTCACGGAACGCCTCTTGCACCGCCTCGGCCATCTCCAGCTGTCCGGAGCGCTCCTCGTACGCTGGCAGCGCGTCGGCCACGGCGCCGCCCGATCCGAGTACGTCCATCGCCACGGCGCTGCCGCGATCGACATCGGAGGCATGCCGCGCGGCCTCGGGCTTCTCGTTCGCGACGCGCTCGCTCCGCGGGAGAAGGAGGATCCGATCGAACAGGTCCGAGAGCGGGGGCGGAAGGAGCCGGGCGAGGAGGGCGACGAGTTCGCGATCGAGTCCGATCGCCTCATCCATCATCGCCGCGAAGACGGTGCCGGCGGTTGCCGCCGGAGTGCCCGGCCTCTCTTCCAGTCCGTACCAAGCTGCGACCGATCCCAGCCGGTGATCGGAGAGGGTGGGGTGAAGGACGCGCGCCAGCAACAGGAGGTCGATCACCCCTTCCGAGGGCCCGGCTTCCTCACCGCACGGGTAGACGGCACGCGGGAGATCGCTGCCCTCCTCGGGGTTCAGACTCGGGGTCGCCGCTCCGTCTTCGAGCAGAGCCGCCTGTCCCTCGGCGGTGACCCAAACCCGGGAGAGCTCGAGTTCCTGCCAAGGGAGATCGATCGACACTAGAGGAAGTGCCTGAGGAGGTCGATCCGCCGTACGCGGCCGACCAACCGCCCCTCGCCGTCGATGACCGGTAGGTTCTTCACTCCCTTGCGGATGATCAAATCGGCTGCGCGAAGGTCGTCGTCGTCTACCGTCACGCTGAGGACGTTGGACCGCATGAACTTCTCGATCGGGTCGTCGGCAATCTGAGTGAGCTTGCTCGCCAACTGGTTCATGTCCGGGATGAACGACGCGCTGTGGAGCATTTCGAAGTAGCCGGGGAGAGCAGCTCGGATCAGGTCTTTTTCGGAGATGAACCCGATCAACCGGTTCTCCTCATCGACCACGGGGACGTTCGGCATTTCGGCGCTGTCGAGGATGAAGATCAGCTCTCGAACGGGGATATCTTTCTCCACCGCCGTCAGGTCTCTCGTCATGATCTCGCGGACCTTCATGCTCCCCTCCTCAGATCCTCTCCACCGCGACTTTCGCCATCTCGGCTTCGACCTGGGCGCGGTCTTCGCAGATCTTCTTCTCGCTCTCGGCGCTGGCAATCCCCGCTGCCAGTCCGAAACGCAGCGCCTCCTCCACCGGTGCTTCCTGCGCCAGTTTGTAAAGGATCCCCCCGAGGAACGCGTCGTCCGCCCCGACAAGGTTCTTGAACAGCGACGTCGGCACCGTGGTCTTGATCTCCCATACCGCGTCCCTCGTGATCGCGATGTCGCCCGTGACCTGATGCGAGATGATCACCATTTCCGCGCCGCACGTCACGACGTTCTTGCCCGCTTCGATGATCGCAGCGACTGACGTCAGCTGTTTCCCCTCGAGTAGCATGTGCTCACGCGTGTCCGGTTTGACGATCGTCGGACAGGCCACGAGCGCCCGCGTTAGCGCCTCGCCACCAGCGCTGACTACAACCTTTGCCCCGCTGTCGCGTGCGATCGTCGCCAACTCAGCGTAGATCCCGGAATCGATCCCCGGCGGGAGGCTGCCTGCAAGCACGACCCACGACGCCCGTTTGACCATCCGGTGGTACCGACGCATGAACCGATCGAGCTCCGGCTCAGCGATCTGAGGGCCACGTTCATTGATCAAGTTCGGACTGTGGTCGCGTCCTTCCTCAAGAATGACGACGTTGATCCGCGTCTCAGCAAGGGTCCAGACAAAGTTGGTCGTCACGCCCTTGCCTTGGAGATACCGGACCACGACGTGGCCGGTGTTGCCGCCGACGAACCCCATCGCGACGTTGTCCATCCCGAACGCGGACAGGAACCGCGAGATGTTCACGCCCTTGCCGCCCGCCGATGTCGAGCTTCGCGTCGCTCGCGTCAGGAACTCCTCTTGCGTGATCTGGCAGATCTTGAGACTGTCGACCCAGTAGACTTTGTCGACCGACGGGTTGAGTGTAACCGTTACGATCATCGTCTTTCCTCTATCTCCTGGTGGACCAGGACCGATCCGGAAAGCCCGGCAGCCGAAGCGCCTTCGATCCGAACCGTCGCTAGCTCACCGATGTTTCCTCCGCGGGCGACGACGGTCCGATGATCCTTCGCTCGCCCGATGCACCCGCCGTCCCGCGCCACGGCTTCGAACAGGACCTCGATCTCCCGACCGATGAACCGCTCGTTCTCTTCCAGCGCGATCCGACGCTGGCAAGCGAGCACTCGCTCCAGTCGCTCGCCCTTCTCCGACTCGGGAACATCATCCTCCACTCGGGCACTCCGAGTCAATGGGCGCGGCGAGTACTTCGCGGCGAAGATCGACCCGAACCGCAGGCCTTCGATCAGCTCCATCGTCTGTGCGAAGTCTGTCTCCGTTTCCCCGGGGTACCCGACGATCAGATCGGTCGTGACGTTGAGCCCGCCAATCCGCTCTCGCGCGGCACCGACGATCCCCACGTACCGGCCCACCGTGTAGCCGCGGTTCATCGCAGCGAGGACCCGATCGCTCCCCGATTGCGCCGGAAGGTGAAGGTGGTCGCACAGGTTGGCCGTCGACTCCATGACATCGAGGACGGCGTCGCTCATGTCGCGCGGGTGAGACGTTGTGAACCGGACGCGCGGGATTCCCGTTTCAGCGACCCGCGCGAGCAGCGTCGCGAACCCGCCGAACTCCTGCCGATCGGTCCCGTAGGCATTCACGTTCTGCCCGAGGAGGAGCACCTCCGACGTCCCGGATTCGATCGCCCCCTCGACCTCACGCAGAATCGGCTCCGGAGCGCGGCTCCGCATCGGGCCGCGCGCGTACGGAACGATACAATAGGAACAGAAGTTCGAACACCCCTCGGTGATCGTCACCATCGCACTGACCGGATTCCTCCGAGCGTGCGGGATCTCCTCGATCGTCGCTGGTTGACCGCACTCGACGACTCGCGACGACTCGTCCCTCACACGGTCGACCAGGCTCGGAAGAGATCCGTGACCGCCCGAGCCAAAGACGAAATCGATCGCCGAAAAGCGCGTTAACAGCGATTCTCCGCGCACCTGCCCGAGACATCCTCCGACCCCAAGCGTCACGTTTCGCTTCCGTTTCTCTTCGACCACCGCCCCGATCCGCCCGTAGACCTTCTCCTCGGCCTTCTGGCGGACCATGCAGCCGTTGAACAGAACAACATCGGCCGAGTGGAGCCGATCGACCAGGGTGTATCCGGCGCGCGCCATCACAGCAGCGAGCCCCTCTGATTGGTGGAGGTTCATCTGACATCCCCAAGTCTCGATGTACAGCCGCTTTTCCATGGTCGTCGCCGAGGATACTCAATCGTCCGATGAGCGTCCATTGCCGTTGGGGACAGGATCGACGCGCCTTTCCAAATGGGGTGGCCCACGAGCCGAGCCGTCCGGTACACTCATCCGGCCATGACCCTGCGTCGCTGCGATCGCTACCTGCTACGGGAGATGGTCGGCCCGTTCTTGCTTGCCTTGGTCGGGCTGTTGCTGTTCCTCCTCCTGAACATCGTTCTGTCGCTTACCCCGCTGATGGTCGATCGGGGCGTCGGGATGTCGACCGTGCTCCGGCTCGTGATTCTCCAACTTCCGAAGCTCTTCGTCCTCGCCGTCCCGATGGCCGCGTTGTTCGCCACCTTCCTCGGTCTCGGGCGGCTGATGCACGACCGGGAGATCATGGCGTTCGAGTCGATCGGGATTTCGTTGCGCCGCATTCTGATGCCACTGATCGCCGCGGCGGCTGTGATCAGCGTGTTCGACTTCGCCATCAATAACTGGGCCGCGCCGGCCTCCCAGCGGGCGTTCCAGCGGACCTACCTCGAGGTCGTCTTCCGCCAGTCGGTTCCGCGAATCACGCCAAACGCCATTTTTTCAGGGCCCGACAACCTGTTCTTCTACGTTCGTCGGTACGACGCCAATACCCGGACCCTGCACGATGTCCTCATCTACGACACCGAGGGGGATCTCTTTCCTGCGGTCTCCGAGTCCGAGACGCAGATCGCCCTGATCACTGCTGGGACCGGCGAATGGGCCGAGGAGACTTGGGATCTCAAAGACGGGCGAACCTACGGCTTCGATGCGGAAGGGAAGCTGGTCTACTCGGGTGGATTCGAGCGGCTCTCGATCCCGGTCGATCAGAGCGTGGAGCAGATCCTCAGCCAGTCGCGCTCGCCCGACGAAATGGGGATCTCCGAACTCCTCGCCCGCGTCGAACAGGCGTCGAAGACCGGGCAGCGCGCCGAGCCGTACGCTCTCGAGATCCACCACAAGATCGCCCTCCCGCTGGCGACGATCGTTTTCGTCCTCCTCGGGGGGACGCTCAGCTTCACGTTCGGTGCCCGCGGCCGCGCCGTCGGGATTATCGCCAGTCTTCTTCTGATCACGGTCTTCACCGGCTTGCTCTGGTGGACCCAGGCCCTCGGCCAGCGGGGCGCGATGCATCCGGCCCTCGCCGCCTGGCTTCCGAACCTCCTGTTCGGGGGATTTGGCCTGCTGCTCTTCCTCCGCGTTGACCGCCTGGCGTCGCGCGACCTCCTAAAGCGACTGCGGCGGTTTGTCCCGTTCCTCTCCCTGTTCGCCCTGCTCGGACTCCTCGCGCTCGCCGCCGGCGCCGACGAGATCCCGCTGTACGTCAACGCCGACGAGCTGTTCATCTCTTCGGATCACACCGAGGTTCGCGCCAACGGAGCCGTGGAAGCAACGTTCGAGAACGTCAATCTGTCCGCCGACGCGCTGCACCTCCATCAGGCACCGGATGGGCAGTGGTTGTTCGAAGCAACTGGGGACGTCCGCCTAGCGATCGAGGACGAGATCTCTCTGTCCGGAGATGAACTCGCCGCGGTCATCGAGGTCACGGAAACTGGAATGCTGACCCGCTCCCTAGAAGCGGGTCAATTCAGTGGGGAGAGCCAGTTCGTTAACTCGGCCGGAGAAGACCACAACCTCTACTTCCGTGGCGAGCTCGGTCGGATCACGTTCGACGAGACCGGCGAGGCAAGCTTGATCGAGGTCCGCCGAGGCGAGATAACCACCTGCGACTGCTGTGGTCTGCCCTTTCGGTCCCAACCGTACACCCTTCGCGCCGCTCGCCTTCAGCTCTACCCGGATCGGCTTCTCGTCGTCTACGGACTGACCGCGCGGGTCGCTGGCGTCTCGACGTTCTGGCTGCCAGTCTACGTCCAACCGCTCGAGGAGACGCTGGAAAGTCCGCTCTTCCCCGCGATTGGCCAGAGCGGGCTGCGCGGATGGTTCCTCAAGTGGAACGTCCCGTTCTACCTGAGTGAGCAGCTTTACGGCAGCTTCCTGTTTGACTACTACCACGCCTTCCGCGAGCTCGGCGCGGGGCTCGTCCTTCGCTACGCGCTCGCCGAGCACGAGGGCACGATCGACGCCTATTACTTCCCGGCGAAGGTCGGGACCCGGATCGTCCGCCTGTCGCTCGACCATTCCTTCGACATCGGCGCGTCGTGGCGCGGGAGCGGCGAACTCGACTACGCAGCAAGTGGTGAAAGCGAATCCCTCTCGTTCGCGGCCAACGCATCCGGGCAGTTTGACGACTGGCGGATCACCGTGTCGGCCGTCCGAAGCTGGGAGGAGGACGGAGACATCGTCACTGAGCGTTTCCCCGAGTTCTCGCTCTCTCGCGAGGCGTTTCGACTCGGTCAGGCCTCGCTGACCCCCCGGGTGAGCGCTGGCCGGGTGCAGGAATGGGAGACCGGGATCCCGAGCAGCCAGGCGTTCCGCTTCAACGGAAGCGCATCGGTCAGCGTCGATTCGTTCGAGACAGCCGGCTTCTCCGTCGCGCCCTCGTTCACTGCTTCGTTCACGCGGTACGCGGGCGATGCCGTCAATCTCACTCGGAGTGCATTGACCGTCTCGATCACCGCCACACGAGACGGGCTGACGCTCGACTACGACGGGGCCTTCAGCACGGCGGAGAGCCCGTTCGACTTCGATCGGATCGAAGCGGAGCAGCACATCGGGTGGCAGGTCCTCCGCTCGGGCCGTACCAGCCTCCGGATTGAGAGTGGCTTCGATCTGATCGCCGACGCACTCGACCCCCTCTCGGGCACACTCTCATGGGGAGACGAGGTCTCGTGGACGCTCTCCCTCTCCTATGACCTCACCGCCGCCCTCTTCGACGCGGTCGTCCTCCGGGGTGACTGGTCGATCGAGGGCCTCGGTGTCTCGTGGAAGATCCCATACGACGCGGTCCTCGCCGAGTTCGATCCGATTGACGTTGAGCTGACCGCGACGGAGGCCCGGACGAAGATCCTCCTCCGCACAACGCTGGACAACGGGGCCCTCGCGTCGCTCTCCGGGACGGTCGAAACGCGAACGCTGACCGACTGGGGTGTATCGTTCAGCGCGACCTACGAGGCCGGCGAGACCCCTTGCGTTGTGAACCCGCGTTACCGTCTCTTCCGGGACATCGGGGATTGCATCCAGCTCGGGATCGAGCGAGCCTCTGATCAGGTGTGGGTGTATGCATCGATCCTTGCCTTCCCGGAGGCGATCCTCCGGTACGGCACGGAGAGTGCGAGCCTCGAGGTCGGAGAGTAGATTCGGGCCCTTCGATCCGGGGGGCAAGCGAAAGGAGGGGGCATGGATCTCGATTATTCGGCGCTCGTCTACGTCGTGATCGCCGTCATCCTGCTGATTAAGTTCTACGTTGGCGGCTGCGGCGGCGGCACATGCGGATAGCTCCCAAGGCGCGCTGAACGGCTCGTTGTAGGCTCGCCGCGTCTCGTGACGCGGTCATCCGGAACCGTCCGAATCCGCGTTGCATTCCCCGGGTAGCCCGAGCGACTCACGCCATCCGGGCTCATACCGCTCGATCAGTGTGTCGGGCTGTGACGCCCACGCAGCGAGCGTCTCCAGGAACCCCGCTTCCCCCAGCTCATCGATCAGATGCGTCACGAGGCTCTCTCCGACGGTGTAGACCGAGGCCGCGCCGACGCCGTCGGACAGACAGTGTCGCTCCGCCCAACCGATGACCGCGTGGTGCTCCCACGCGGTGTCCGTCGAGTTCTTTGCGCTTGCGCACGTCGCCTCTGCCGCCCCCTCGTGGATGAAGCCGGGAAGGCGCCACGGATTCACACCGCACGCCTCGCACCACTCCACCAGGAACCAGTGTGCGAACTCGTGGATCAGGACATCGTCCCCGGCGTAGGAGACGCAGATCACCGTCCGGTACCCCCGTCCGACGTCTCGGACCCAATCCTCCGCATCCGGGTACGAGCCCGCGGCCGAGCCGAAATGAAACCGGGCACCGAACGTCGCTGTCGCTCCGAGGGTATCGCGCATCCGCCATCCACCCGAGAACGCAATCACCACGACGGGGGACGGCTGACGGTCCAACCACTGCAGAGGAGGGACCACCGTCTCGGCATCCGATTCGTCGTCCACGATCCTCACGTCGTCCGGACTGACGTGCAGTCGGCCCGCGTATTCCAGCGGACACTCCCACCCCTCGGCGGCCTCGGGAGGATCGTACCCCCAGAACGCGAACGCCGTCTTCGCGGCCGCTGTCAGCCGATCGGTGAAGTGCTTCACGTCCGGCGCGATTCGGTCCGGCCAGACGACGACACCGTACGCCCACGACGTGATGGAGTAGTCGGCGTCTTGGGCGGCAGCAATGATCGCGACGACCAAGGCGAGCCCGATCCCGATGACCGCGCGTGTCCAAGGTTGAGACCGCAGTGGAACATCCATCATTGCTCCCAGCTTACACCGAGTCAGTGCCGGATGCCGGGCTCTTCGGCGGTGGCTCGGGTTTTCGGATCGCCGCGAACGCTTAACGCTGATCCCAACGAGATATTCAGGATTCCGAGTGCCGCAAGCTTGTGCAGGAACGGCAGATCGCGTAGGATGCGCTATTCCACTTCTTTGCATTAACCGTCATCCATCAACCGCAGAAACGGACATGTACCCTGGTCGAGCGTGAGACGCTCGTGCAACGCTCCACGGCTATCCTGATGGCACTCGTCAATTCATGGGCTCTGCTCGCTCATGACGCACACGGCAACGAGGGCATAGTTGTTGCTCTCCCGATTGCATCAGGTCAATCACTCAAGGAACCAAGAGGAGGTCGCGTTGTCGAAGCTGCGAATCACGGTGCTGAAGAAGATGCACTTTCCGGATCTCCAAGCGGGTTATGCAAAGGACGGGACGTTTGGCGTCTGTTCCGCGTTCGAAGAGGGCCAGGTGTTCGAAACCGCTGAAGGGAAACCGAACGCTTTCTGCTCGTGGGCCTGGGCCGACATTCAACGCGACGTCACCCTCGTTCAGAGTGGAGCCAAGCTCCCGTGGATCGGCAAGAAGAACACGATGATCTCATGCTGTACCGACGGATTTCGCCCGGTCGTCTTCCGGATCGATCGCGTCGGCGACGAGGAGCCCTAGGAAGGGGGGATCGATGGCCGCAGTTCAGATCACCGTTCTGAAGAGGACCGTCAACTGCGACATCTGCGAGGAATACGGCGATGTCGCGTGGAAGCTACAGGGCGGTTGTCGACCGTGCAGCGCGTTCGAAGATGGTCAGCAGTTCGTCTCGGAGCGCGGCGAGAAGCCTGACGGGTTCTGCTCGTGGGCCTGGGCCGACATCCAGCGCGACGTCACCACGATCCGGTTCGGCGGAGCCGCCGATTGGCTCAAGCACCAAGGAACGTGGCTTTCCTCGTGCACCGACGGGATGAAGCCGGTGATCTTCCTCCTCGAGCGGATGCAGAACGGGCGACGGAAGGAGGGGGAGGCATGAAGAAGGTCCGAGTTTCCGTCATCGAGAAGGGGTTTGCCAAGGAGCTGATTGCCAAGCACATGGAGCCGGAAGCGGCGAAGTCGTTTAGGCCGTGCAGTCACGAAGTCGGGGAGTCGTTCGTTGTCGACCAGCCGGTGATGTGCCCCGAGGGTCTCTGCCCATGGGCGTGGCACGACATCGAATCCTTCGTCCGGATCGCCGCGTTCGAGGGGAAGCTCGACGGGCACACGCCCGAGAACAGCTGGATCCGGTGCTGCACGGACGCGTTCCGTCCGGTCACGTTCCTGATCGAGCCCGTGGAGGACTCGTAGCATGAGGACGCAGCATGTCGTTGTCCGGGCAGCATCGAGTCCGTCGCGCCCGAAGCGGGACGGACTCGGATGTCCAGCAGAAGCCCAGCTTCTGCGACGAACCGATGCCCGCAGCATCGGTTCGCGCTGCACGGACGCGTTCCGTCCGGTCACGTTCCTGATCGAGCCCGTGGAGGACTC